>NZ_FOOQ01000004.1 GCF_900113245.1 Halopelagius inordinatus | reverse complement strand
GGACTATATGCCCTCGCATTCGGAGTCCCCTTATCGCACTTGCGTGCAGTGTAAAGGTTTCGCGCCTGCTGCGCCCCGTAGGGCCCGGAATCTTGTCTCAGATTCCGTCTCCGGGCTCTTGCTCTCACAACCCGTACCGATTATCGGCACGGTGGGCCGTTACCCCACCGTCTACCTAATCGACCGCAGCCGCATCCTACAGCGTCGGAACGTTTCCAGTTCCCGGCACTCCAGCTTGGGAACCTTATGAACTATTGGCCTCAGTTTCCCGAGGATATCGTTCTCTGTAGGGTAGCTTGACCACGTGTTACTGAGCTATATGCCGCGAGTCTGAACTCGCACGACTAGCATGGCTAAATCGGACTCCGATAGCAATGACCTCCGGCAGGATCAACCGGAATGTTCCTGGCCCAGAGGGCCAGGGGGTGGCGGGATTCGTTCACGTGATGTGAACAGAATCACCATAATTGCTTGGTCCGTGTGGTATTCGACGACACCGAACGGGTGTCACCGAACTACCAAGGCTAACATCAGATTCCATCGTGTACGGCGGACCGCAGGGGTGGAATCCTCATGGCTTTCGGACTTCAGTGTAGGACGTTGGAGGCCTTAAGGGCCTCGGTTCGTCCGCGGCGTCGGCCGAAGCCGACGTGGTGGAAGTCCGATTGCGGACGGGGTTGAACCGCCCGCGATCGCGGTGTGTCGTTCGCATTATTCCGAAATGCCTTGGACCACTTAAGGCCGTCGTCTCGGGTCTGCGGTGAGTGCGAGATGCACCCACGCGACCCGAGTCGAGGGTTAGTGGAGTGGGGCTGTCGGAAGGTGGCGGCCCGAACGTCCCGGGCTGCCTCTGCGTATTTCTACGAATGCCCCGGGTACATAAAAGGCCGTTGATTTCGCACGGATTTCGAAAAATCATCCAAGAGAGGTGGGAACTTTTGACATTGACCGCCTATCTCGAACCGAGTTGAATATCCGACCAATATACGTACGGGTCCGGAGAGCTATCGAGTTCTACGCGCACGTGCGTAAACGACCAACTAATTCGGGGGGACTCGTTCGAGAGAGGACATCCTTTTCGGTCGGTACCAATTTATAACGGGGCTCTTTATAAGGCAGCAGAGAGGAATTCTGACCGAACAATGAGTGCGCCGGCAGACTCCATCGAAATCCAGAACGTGGTCGCATCGACGGGGATCGGGCAGGAGCTCGATCTCGAAGCACTCGCGGACGACTTGCCGGGTGCGGACTTCAATCCGGACAACTTCCCCGGGTTGGTCTACAGAACGCAGGACCCGAAGGCAGCGGCGCTGATCTTCCGGTCGGGGAAGATAGTCTGCACCGGAGCCAAGAGTATCGACGACGTACACGAGGCGCTCGGTATCATCTTCGACAAACTCCGCGGACTCAGCATCCCGGTCGACGAAGCGCCCGAGATCACCGTCCAAAACATCGTTTCGAGTGCGGACCTCGGACACAACCTCAACCTCAACGCGTTGGCCATCGGACTCGGCCTCGAAGACGTGGAGTACGAACCCGAGCAGTTCCCCGGCCTCGTCTACCGGATGGACGAGCCGAAGGTCGTCATCCTCCTGTTCGGGTCCGGGAAGATAGTCATCACGGGCGGAAAGCGCACCGACGACGCCGAGACGGCGGTCGAAGAGATCGTAAAGCGCATCGACAATCTGGGTCTCTTGGACTGAGCCCGTCGGCCGTGGTTCGACACCGAACCGCGGCGAAGCGACGCAGACGTCGGTCTTTGCGACCAGAACGGTGATACAGTTCGCAGCGGTAGTGTGGTCTCATGAGCGCTCGCGAGGCGATCGCGTTTCTCGTCGGGTCCGAGAGCAGAGTGGCGATTCTCCGTTCGCTCTGTGACGCGTCCAGAAGTCCCACGGAGTTAGCCGACGCGTGTTCGTGCGCGCGCGAGACGGCACAGCGAACCGTTTCGGCGTTCGTCGAACGGGGATGGGCTGCGAAAGTGACCGACGAGGGCACGTACGGACTGACGCCCGCGGGGGAGATGGTCGCAGACGGGTACGAGGAGTTCGAATCGACCGTCGACGTCGCCGAGGAACTCTCGGTCTTTCTCTCGCACGTGAGCGGCATCGAGTTCGATCTGGACCCGGACGTGCTGCGGGCACTGAACGCGACGACGGCGACGAAAGGGGACCCGCACGCGGCTATCGACCGACTGCTCGAAGTTCTCGGAGACGAACCGCCGGACTCGTTTTACGGAATCACGCCGATAGTCAGCGGCATCGTGAACAAGGGCGCAAAGGAAGTCGTGGGTCCGGACTCCACCTTCGAGTTGATCATCGACGAGTCGACGCTCGAACTCTCTGCCGAGGAGTACCCGGAGGCTCTCGAAACCGCCCACGAACTGGACCAGTTCGACCTGTTGGTCTCGCCCGAGGACGTGACGTTCGGCTTGCTCATCATCGACGGGCACGTCCTGGTGGGCGCGTACGACGAGATGGGGAATCTCGTATCGAGCGTCGACGGGACCCACGAACGGTTCGTCTCGTGGGCCGAAGACGTCTACGCTCGCTACCGCGAAGTATCGACGCGGTCGACGGACGAACCGACGCCGAGAGACACCGGAAACGGGTCGTAGCCCTGCTTCGGACCCCGAGTGACCGACCCGATCACGAGTGATTGTTTCGGTCACTAGAGAATGGAACAAAGTATAAGCGTCGGCGAGTCAATCAGAAACTGCAGTGGTACTGCATCCAGTGGGGAACTGCGAGAGTGCCACCGAGACGGGTTGGTCCCCGATGCTTCGGCCCCGAGGAATCGCGGGCGGGACGGTGAACGTGCCACCGACTCTCGCCCGCACGCGTATTCTGTCTGCGTGCTAGGACTCGACGGCGTTCCGTTCGACGTTCTCGGTGAGAACGTCCTTCACGACGGAGGGGTCTTCGAGCAACTGGTGTTTCGTGTAACTCCCTTCGGCGCTTCCGCCGCTGTGTTTCGACTGCTCGATGATGTCCAAGAAGGCGTGTTCCTTCAGTAGGTCCCTGACCCGGCGCAGAGAGAGGCTATCGGAGCCTTGCCCCGCACAGATGTTCTCGTACACCTCGTAGACGCGACTCGTTCGGAAGCCGTCTTTTTTCTCGTTCGACAAAGAGAGAATCGCGAGAGCCTGTAAGACGTACCGAGAGTGCGGTGTCGACCCGCGGATGAGTTCGCGGAAGCGGTCGGTTTCTGCTCTCTGACGCGCCTGTGTGACGAACTCCTCGCGGACGATGGATGCGCCGGTCGATTGAGCGATTTCGCCGGCGTACCGGAGGATGTCGATGGCTTTCCGAGCGTCTCCGTGTTCGCGGGCGGCGAGTGCGGCGGCCCGCGGGATGGTCGAAGCGTCGAGAACGTCGTCGCGGAAGGCGTCGCTTCGAGCCTCCATGATATCTCGGAGTTGATTCGCGTCGTACGGCGGGAAGACGAACTCGCGTTCGCAGAGGCTCGATTTGACGCGTTCGTCCATCCGGTCTTTGTACTGTATCTTGTTGCTGATACCGATGACCCCGAGTTTGCATTGTTCTATCTTCCCGGCCTCCCCCGCCCGAGAGAGCTGCATCAGGATGTCGTCGTCGCTCAGTTTGTCTATCTCGTCGAGGATGATGAGGACGACGTCGTACATCGCATCGAGGATGCGCCACAGGCGCTTGTAGTACGTCGACGTGCTGAGCCCCTTGTCGGGGACTTTGATTCCGGTCGTCGCCGACTGGTTCACGCTGTCGGCGATAGTCTGGACGGCCTGTGTCTCGGTCGTGTCCTGCGCGCAGTCGACGTAGGCGAACGTCGCCTTCACGTCTTCTTCGCCCGCCGTCTCGACGAGTCGTTGAGAGACGTACTTCGCACAGAGGGACTTTCCGGTGCCGGTCTTCCCGTAAATGAGGACGTTACTCGGACTCTGTCCGAAGATGGCCGGGTTGACCGCGGTGGCGAGGGCCGAAATCTCGTCGTCGCGTCCGACGATGCGTCCCTCGCCCGGGAGGTGGTTGATTTCGAGGAGTTCCTTGTTGGCGAAGATGGGGTCCTCCCGAGTGAAGAGGTCGTCGCTGGCGTTCGGCATAGTACAGCACACCGTGTTTCCGGTGAAATGGCTTGTCATTTCGCTCTCGACACACACACCACGTTTCCGGTGAACGGCCGTTCACCCGGGGGGCTCGTCCACACGAAACGGGGGTTCGGGTTCACCGGAAACGCGGTGTGCGACCGTCTGAGGAGTCCACCGGGACGGTTACGCAGTCGAACCAGAGTCGGCGGGTGCCGTTCGAACTCGGCGATGAGTACCCCGAACGTTTCCCCGACGTCACCGCTCTCGACGGAGACGCCTCGAAGAATCCGTCTCGGAGAACCCGTCTCGAACCGGTCGTATCGCTCTCGGGAGTGTCTGCAGTCACCCACGCGACGACGCGCGAACCGACCTGAGAAATCGAACTCGCCGCCAGGAGTCGGGAACCGTCGTTTCCCGTCCGACTACTCCGAGCGTCGTAGTAGCACTAGCGTGCGAGTGTATCGGCGAATGGTTAAACAGTACTACTGTTTAAACATTGTTGTTCACTCCACCAGACGAGGCGAGAGACGAGGGGGAAGGTATCGGCGGGAGTTCGCCTCCGAGAGAGTCGAACGCGACGTCAACGCAGAACCGAAATCGGGCTTCGGTGCCGATGCCAATCGGGCTTCGATGCCGGTGATACCGGGTTCGACGCGTAGCGTCTCGCCTCCTCGAACGCGGCTATCGACACCGTAGACCGCCTTACAGCGGTGTTTCACCGGAAATACGGTGTGTCGAGTGGACTGTTATCACACCGACGAGGAGAGACGGTCAGAGCGTCCTTCACTCCGTACACCCGACTTCCGCATGCCCCGTTTTCTGCACACTCCCACTACACCCTCCCACCCCATCGCATCCCGCTTCACCGGAAACCCGGTGTGTGGGCCGTCACGTCTCCGGGGGAGTGGCTCTCCCGTCTCACCGGAAACGTGGTGTGTCTCTGCGCGGGTTCGCGCGTTTTCTCCTCCGCCTCCGGACGGGACGAACGAGATATCAATCGTCGCCGACAGTTCACCGGAAGCCCGGTGTGATTCTCTCTCGTGCGGAGGTACGGAAAGTACGCTTCAGCACGACCTCACCGCGACGGACCGGCCGCTTTCACCGGAAGCCCGGTGTGAGGGCTCTCTCGGGTCGAACGCGACGGAACGCGGTCCGAAACGGGTGAGTTCGATTCGGCAACGTTCACCGGAAACGTGGTGTGAACGGCTATCGCGGTTTCGGGAGTCGAGCCGAGTCGCGCGCGGCGCGCGCCGTCAGTTCAATAACGGCCGGGTGCGAACGACCGGCGATGACGTCCTCGGTGTTCGAACGGATGGTCCGCGGGGGAAGACAGCTGACACGACGCGGACTCGCATCTCTCGAACGCGCTTTCGACGCTTCGCGGGGGGGACTCGCCCGGTTTCTCGGGCGCGGTCCGGCGCCGTGGTCGGACGGGGCCGACACCGACACGACGGAGTGGACGCTGGAACACGCCCGACGAACGGAGTCGAAGTGGGTGCGGCGCGACGAGACGGTTCGCTGCTTTCGGTTCGACGACGGGTACGTCTCGACTGTCACGTACAACTCGCGGGACGTGAGGTGGCAGTTGACGCCCGGGCAGGTGCCGTTGGCCAACGCCCTCGCGATGGCGACGCTGTTTCTCCAACACGAGGTCACGCCGCAGATAGACCCCGAGGGACGCCCGTTCGTCGGTGTCAGCGACGCGGGACCGCGGCAGGTGTTCGAGGAGATCGCGGACGAACCGGTCGAGTACGTCTACCTCGACGAACACCGGACGTTAGAGGAGTTTCCCGACTTCTTGGAGACGACAGAGCAGCTCCGACTCGTGCACGAACGCATGTCGCCCGAACGGTACCGCACCCTCGACGACGAACAGGGTTCCGTCGGCTGAGCGTCGGCCGCTCAGAAGATATCGTCGGCTCCGGGGCCGAACGCCCGAACCGAACGCTCCGTTCCGGCGACGAGAATCGCCCACTCCCGGCGGGCCGACCCCGCCCCCTCGAAGATATGTTCGGGAACGAGAGGCATCGGAACCGGCACGTACGCGTCGCGCCGCATGGCCGCGAATCCGGAGTACGCGCCGACCTCTCGCCCGTCTCGGGTTCGGACCCGGATTCGCTTGTCGCCCTCGCGCGCGTACGAGTACCTGAACGCCTCGGCGTCCGCCCCACAGAGAGCGTCGACGCTCGGTAGGACCGCAACCACCTCGCTCTGTTCGTCCCCGTCGCGGAGGACGAGACGCTTCTCGTCGTCGGTTCCCTCCTCGTGCCACCGGAGGGTCGGGTCGTCGCTTCGGTGCGCGGCGTACCGGCCGCCGTCGAGGGCGACTCGCCCGGGTCCCTCGTAGAACGTCCGCCGACCGAACTCGTCTTCGTCGCGGACGAACGGCGGGGACCGCAGGATGTCCGCGCAGGCGTCTGCGCTCGCTTCGTCTTCGACGACGAACAGGGTGTAGCGTCCGTTCGACGCCCCGTTCGACAGGCGCGAGAGGACGACGGTCGGATCGACGTCGTCGGTCGACAACGGTTCGATCGCGACGCGCGCGCCGGGTCGTTCACCCGCCCGCCGGTCGCTCTCTCGGACGCCGACTGCGTCGGGAAGCGCGCCGCTCGCGGGTCGTTCGATTCGGTAGCCCGTCCGTTCCAGTTCGGAGGCCCCGCGTTCGAGGAGTCGCCGACCGGTGTCTGTATCCGTCGCCATCTGTGTGCGATACGTTCCCCACCACCAATACGGTTGCGCGAACCGGCCGAACAGTCGCAACCCGTTTCCCCGACGGGTTCGTATCCGGGTCAATGACCGAAGACGATGGTCGTGACGCCGCACCGGCCGACTCTGACGCCGGTCACGACAGCGCGGACGAGGACCGACCGGAGGCCAACGGCGTGGTTCCGACTCCGGCCGACGACGCTCCGAACACCCTCGACGACGTCCGAGAAAGAGACGCAGAGGCTGAAGACGGAGACGACACCGATACTGCAGACGGAGACGACACCGATACTGCAGACGGAGACGACACCGATACTGCAGACGCTGACACTACGGCTACCGACGCGGACGAACCCGAAGCCGACGACATCTCTCTTGACTCTTTTTACGACGCTCTCGAAGCGGAGGGTCGCCCGGTCGTCACCGCCCAACAGGTCGCCCGCCGCCTCGAAACGACGCAGGCCGCCGCCGTGGACGCCCTCGGCGCTCTCGCCGACGCCGGGTCGGTCCAGCGGGTGAACGTCGAAACGGACCCCGTCGTCTGGTATCCGACCGAGTGGGGGAACTTAGCGACGCGCGAACGAATCGTCCTGTTCCCCGAACGGCGCGAAATCGTCGTCGATAGTCCGACGCAGTACACCCGCGCGCGCCTCTCGCAGTTCGCCCACCTCGCGGACACGACCGGAGAACGCGAATCCGGGACGCGCGGCTACCTCTACAAGATACGGCAAGAGGACGTCTGGCAGTCGCCGTTCGACGAATTGGGTGAACTGCTCGCGATGCTGCGGTCCGTGCTGCCGACTCGGTCCCCGCACCTCGAAGAGTGGGTCGAATCGCAGTGGAAGCGAGCGAACCAGTTCCGTCTCTACACCCACGAGGAGGGCTACGTGGTCCTCGAAGGCGCCTCGGAGAGCCTGATGGGCAACGTCGCCCGGCAGAAACTCGACGACGAGCAACTCGTCGCGCCGATATCCGACACGGAGAGTTGGGTCCGAGACGGGGCGGAGGCGGCGATAAAGCGCGTCCTCTACGAGGCGGGCTACCCGGTGAAAGACGACCGGGAACTCGACGCCGGTGATCCACTCGACGTCGACCTGCGCGTCGAACTCAGAGACTACCAACGCGACTGGGTCGAGAAGTTCCGAGACCAGAAGTCGGGCGTCCTCGTCGGCCCGTCGGGCGCGGGCAAGACCGTCACCGGAATCGGCGCTCTGGCCTCCGTCGGCGGCGAGACGCTGATTCTCGTCCCGAGTCGGGAACTCGCCGCCCAGTGGCGAGCGGAACTCCTTCGACACACCACGCTCTCGGAAGCGCAGATAGGCGAGTACCACGGCGGACAAAAAGAGGTGCGTCCGGTCACCATCGCCACCTACCAGACGGCCGGGATGGACCGCCACCGCTCTCTTTTCGACTCTCGGGCGTGGGGACTCATCGTCTACGACGAAGTCCACCACATCCCCTCGCGCATCTACCGCCGGAGCGCGGACTTACAGGCCAAACACCGCCTCGGCCTCTCGGCGACGCCGGTGCGCGAAGACGACAAGGAACAGGAGATATTCACGCTCATCGGCCCGCCCATCGGCACCGACTGGTCGAAACTGTTCGAGGCGGGCTACGTCCAAGAACCCGAGGTGGAGATTCGCTACGTCCCGTGGGGCGACGACACCGCACAGAACGAGTGGGCCAACGCCGACGGCTACGAACGGCACCAACTCGCGGGGACGAACCCCGGCAAAGACGAGGAGGTGCGTCGCCTCCTCCGCGAGCACCCCACGGCGAAAGCGCTCGTGTTCGTCGATTGGCTCGACCAGGGCGAACGCCTCGCGGAGGTGCTCGACGTGCCGTTCGTCAGCGGCGAGATGCCGCACTACCGCCGCGAACGCCTGTTCGAGGAGTTCCGCGACGGCGACCTTCGAACGCTCGTCATCTCCCGCGTCGGCGACGAGGGAATCGACCTGCCGAACGCGGAACTGGCCGTCGTCGCCTCGGGTCTCGGCGGGTCCAGACGGCAGGGCGCGCAACGCGCCGGGCGGACGATGCGCCCCGCCGGGAGCGCTCTCGTCTACGTCCTCGCCACTCGCGGGACGAGCGAGGAGGACTTCGCGCAGCGACAGATGCGACATCTCGCGGAGAAGGGCGTCCGCGTCCGCGAGAACGACCTGCTGTAGGCCGAGCCCGGACCGTCGATTCCGCGAACGAGTACCGTTAAGTCGGTCGTGGCGAATCTCTGGGTCGTGTATCGGTCGGTCCAGACGAGGGCCGACGACAGACACCGAACCATGACCAACGCCGCACCGACGTTCCTCGCAGACGACGCAGTCCGACAGTACCGCACCGCACTCTCGGAACGCGTTCGGGCGGGCGAGGAGACGACCGAGGCGGTGGCGACCGACTGGCGGCGGTTCGTCCGCGACAGACACGGCGACGTCTTCGCTCTCGTCGACGACCGCCCGCCGAAGACGGCCGCACGGGAACTGTTCGTCCAGACGCTCTCTCTGGATTTCCTCCTCTCGGAACTCCTCGCGGCCGCCGAACGTACGTTCGACGTGTCGGTGCCGACTCGCCCCGGCGGCGGTGCCGCGATAGCGTTCGACGCCGACTTCGACGCCGTCCACGACGCCGTCGCCACCGACCTCTCTGCGACGACGCGCGAAGGGGTCGCCGAGGCGGCAGAGCGGTTCGTCCGCACGGCCGCGCCCGAGGACGTCGCGACCCTCCACAGAGAGACGGTATCGCGCCTCGGTCGGCGGGCGTTCGGCCGGTACGACACGCCGACCGGACTCGCCGAACTGGCCGTCGAGACGGTCGTCGAGGGGGATGCGGACGCCGACGCCGTCGGCTTCGTCGACGCGACGGTGCTCGACCCCGGGTGCGGCGCGGGAGCGTTCGTCGCCGCGGCGGCCGAACGGAAGCGCGCGGCCCTCTCCGCGTCGGACCCGGACGTCGCCCCCGCCGCGGCGGCGACGCGAGTCGCAGAGAGCGTCCGCGGATTCGACCTCAACCCCGTCGCCGTCCGCGCGTCGCGTCTCGCGGTCCTCCTCGCGCTCCGACCCCTCCTCTCTGCCGCGGCGGAACCGTTCTCTCTCGACCTCCCCATCGTCCTCGGTGACGCCCTCGACGCGACGGCCGCGGACGCTCCGCTCTCGGGCGAACGCGCCGATATCCTCCTCGGGAACCCCCCGTGGTTGACGTGGGACTCGCTGACGGAACGACTGAAAGACCGGTGGCGCGAGGGTCCGATGGCCGACCCGAATCTGGAGTTGTTCTGTCACCGCGGCCGGAACGCCCGCCTCGGCCACGCCAACGACGACGTGTCCGTGCCCTTCGCGTGGACGTGCGTTCACCGCCTCCTGAGCGACGGCGGCGGCGCGGCGTTCGTCCTCAAGCGCGACCTGTTGACCGGTCCGGCGGGCGAACTCCTCCGCCGCCGCCGCGTCGGCGACCGGTCGCTCTCGATGCGAAGAATCCACGATTTCGGGACTCTCGCGCCGTTCGGCGAGGAGGTGGACGCCGGGACGGCCCTCTACGGACTCGCCGTGGGCCGGGGCGGACAGTCGGCCGACGAGAGTACCGGCGGAGACGACGGAAGCGACGATGGACGGGAGGGCGTGCCGACGACGCGATGGGCGCGGCGCGAGGACGCCGGGCCCCCGGCGTTCGATTCGCTCTCCGCGATGCGCCGAACGCTCGGCCGCGAGGAGACGGCGTACCTCCCGGCGAACCCCGAGACGCCCGCCGGGCCGTGGGTCCGCGCCGACGCCGAACGCCGTGCGCTCGGCCCCGCGGACTACCGCATCCGCCACGGCGTGAAAGACGACGCGAAGGCGGTGTACGGACTCGACGGCGACACCATCGAGGCTCGGACTCTCGAACCCGACCACGTCTACCCGTACCTGAAGTCGAAACACGTCGTGAAGTACGGCCTGTTCGGATACGACCGCCACCTCGTCCCCCAACGGCGCGCCGGAGAGGACAACGAGTCGGCCGTCCGCGAGGAGACGCCGAACACGTACGCGTACTTACAGGACCACCGCGAACGCCTCGACTCGCGCGGGTCGTCGTGGTTCGACGACGGTCCGTTCTACGGCCTGTTCGGCCTCGGTCCGTACACGTGGGCCGACTACAAGGTGGTCTGGTGTCGTCTCGGGTTCAAACCCCACTTCGCCGTCGTCTCCACCGTCGAGGACCCGTTTTTGGGCGAGAAACCCGTCGTCCCCGGCGACCACTGCATGTTCGTCGCGACGGACGACGAGGCGGAGGCGCACTACCTCTGTGCGCTGTTGAACTCCGCGCCGTACCAGCGGAGTCTGCGCGACATCTCCTCGGGCGGCAAGTCGAGTCTCTCGAAATCCACCGTCTCGGAACTCTCGATGCCCGAGTGGGAGGCGACGGCCCACCAACGGAGACTCGCGGAGGCGTCGATGCGGGCCCACGAGATCGTCCCGAACCACACCGACTGCTCGAAGCGAGCGTACAACGCGAAGACGATACCGGAACTCGACGCGGTGCAGGCGAAAATCGACCGGGCCGTCGAGCGGTTTCTCGCCGACGGCGACGACGCCCGATGAGTAATTCTTAAGTCGGGCGACGGCGGTAGGTGTAACTGGACCGCCCTTAGCTCAGCCTGGTAGAGCAGCCGACTGTAGATCGGCTTGTCCCCCGTTCAATTCGGGGAGGGCGGACTCGTTTTTCGCGCCGACAGCGACGGGGAGCGTCGGCGACGCGCCTCGGCTTCGACCGTGACCGGGCGTGCGCCCCGAAGTCATATTTCGCTGTTGTTCGTAGGCCCGGTGTGCGACGCATTCAGGTGCTCGTTTCCGACGACCAGTTAGGGGACGTCACCGACGTACTGGACGACGAGGGCATCGACTACGTTCGGTACCGGGCGCAGATGGGCAGCAAACGGGAAGAACAGTGGTTAGTCGAGATACCGCTTCCCACCGACGCCATCGGGTACGTACTGGACCGCTTCGAGGACGCGGGCGTCGAGAGCGACCAGTATCTGAGCGTCGAGTCCTTGGAGAGTTCGGTCTCGCCGCGTTCAGAGGAGCTGAAACAACGCTTCGCCGACGACTTCGACCCGTTGACGCAGATGGAACTGCGGTCGAAGGCCCAGGACATGAGCCGAGACACGTTCTCGTTTCTCGCGATGATCTTTCTGAGCGCGGTCATCGCCGCCGGGGGGTTGCTCGTCGATTCGCCCGCGGTCGTCGTCGGGTCGATGGTCATCGCCCCCATCGTCGGCCCCGTCATGACGGCTTCCGTCGGTGCGGTGACGGGCGACAGGAAGATGCTCGCAAACAGCATCTGGATCCAAGCCGCCGGTCTCGTGACCGGTATCGTCGCCGCGGGGGCGTTCAGTTACGTTCTCCTCGCTCTCGGATTCGTGCCCTCGACGCTCGATATCACCTCGGTCGAACTCATCGGACTCCGCATCTCTCCGGGATTCGTCACGATGGTGGTCGGACTCACCGCCGGTGCCGCCGGCGCGTTCGGCATCACGACCAAGGGGCCGACGTCGCTCATCGGCGTGATGATAGCCGCGGCCCTCATCCCGGCGGCGGCCACCGTCGGCATCGCACTCGCGTGGGGCGAGTACCGAATCGCCGTCGGGTCGCTGCTGTTGCTCCTCGTGACGGTACTTCTCATCAACCTCGGGGCGTTCGCCGTTCTCTTGCAGTTCTACGGCCCCGACGAGAAGGGGTGGCTCTTCCCGTCTGACGCCCCTCGAAAGCGCCGTCTCCTCCTCGTCGGCACGGCACTCGCAGTCGTCCTCGTCGCGGGCGTCGTCGGCGTCGCGGCCGGTCAGCAGTTGTTGTTCGAGCGAACGGCCACCGGGGTGGTCGAAGACACTCTGAGCCAACCCGAGTACGGAGACACCGAACCGGTCGCCGTCAGATTCGAGTACGGCGACGGATTCTTCCCCGGGCCGCCGGAGACGGTGACCGTCGTCGCGTCGCGGACGGCGGGCGGCGGTGACCCACCGTCCGTGGCCGGGGAACTCGACCGCCGAATCACGGAGGTGACCGGGCGGGACGTCGCCGTCAGAGTCCGCTTCCAAGAGTATCAACGCTCCGAGAGCAACGCCTCGCGGTCGCTCTCCCCGACGACGCTCGCCCCCTCCCGGACGGAATCATCTCCCGTCGGCCCCCGGGCGGCGTAACTGCCGCCATCGCGGCGTCGGAACCGTCGTCTTCGCCACACCGCTATCGCCGCACCGTCGCGGCGTCGGTTTCCCACCGCTATCGAGTACTCCGTGCGAGTATATGGCAGTCATATATCAGTTTAAGCTCCTCGCGTCCGTCGGTGTCGCGTATGCGTACATCCTCTGGCTCCCGTCCGCGGTCGGTCGTCGTCCGCCGACCGATGAACGACCACGGAACGATGACAGTCGAAGTGGCGGACACGAGAGAGACACGGCATCTCGTCGACTACGAGTCGGAACGGGTGCGACGGACGCTGTCGCAACTCCCGTCCGGAACGACGGTTCCGCTCACGATGGCCCGCGCGGGCGGTCGGTCGAACGTCTGGCGAGTGCTCGATTTCCACCGAGACTCCCCCGCGACCCGCGCCGACGCCGACCGGGCCCGAACCGTCGACTGACGCTCAGCCGTCGGTCTCGTGCGGCACCGAGAGAATGACCGCCTTCCCCGAGACGACGGGTTCGTCGCCGACGCGGGCGGCGGTCCGAACGCGGAGTCGGTCGCCGCCGAGTGCCTCGACAACTTCGACGTCGGCGATGACTTCGTCGCCCGCGCGGACGGGATTCTCGAACGAGAGGGTCTGCGACAGATAGACGATGTCGCCCGGAAGCGATCCGACCGCGGCGCTGACGACGGACGCGGCGAGCATTCCGTGCGCGATTCGCCCGCCGAACATCGTCTCTGCGGCGTACTCCGCATCGAGGTGGAGGGGGTTGTCGTCGCCCGAGAGAGCGGCGAACTCCGCGATAGTCGAGTCGCTCACGTCGAGCGACGCAGTCGCGGACGTACCCACGGTGGCTACTGGCATCGGCCGTGAGTTCGGCAGGCGAGCGATGAACGCTCCGGTTCGCGGCGACCCGTCTCCGCAACCGTCGAAACTTAACCTCTCGCGGGCGAGGGCTCTCCCGTGAGCGCACTTCCCTACCGGACCGAACTCGACGTCAGATTCAGCGACCTCGACCTGGTCGGACACGTCAACAACGCGGTCTACGCCACCTACTGCGAACAGGCGCGCGTCCGCTTTTTCGAGGACGAACTCGACGTCCGAAGCACGGACATCAGCATCGTCCTCGCCTCTCTGGAACTCCAGTACCGGCGTCCCATCGAGGGTACCGGGACGGTGACCGTCGAACTCGACGTGACCGACGTGGGCAACTCCTCGTTTACGATGACGTACGAAATCTCCCACGAGGGCGAGGTGGCCGCCACCGGCGAGTCCGTCCAAGTCGTCGTCGACCCCGAAACGCGCGAGTCCGTCCGCGTCCCCGACTCGTGGCGGGAAGCGGTCGGCGCGGAGACGACCGCCGACGACTGATACCGACCGGTTCGCCGACGGTATCGAAGGCTGCGCACCGATGAGTGCCTTTTTGACTTCGCCAGAGATAATATCGGGAGATGACCGAAAGAATACTCCAATCTTCTCGGAGCCGCGGTTCCGACACGAAGGGGAGCGAGTCCGGCGCGACGGTTTCTCGGGCGGGCGAACGCGTCCTCGAAATCGGTTCGGACCGCCCCGTCCGAATCAGCGCGGGCCACAGGCTCCTCCATCACGACGGCAAATGTAGCCGCCCGCACGGCCACAACTACGAGATTTCGGTGGAACTCGTGGGCGACCTCACGGCGGAGGGGTGGGTCGCGGACAAAGGCGACGTGACCGACGTGATAGACGAGTGGGACCACATGTTCCTCCTCGAATCCGGCGACCCCCTCGTGGAGGCGTTCGAGGCGAGTGGCGACGCCGACGCCGCCGTCGTCCTCGATTCGCCCCCGACGGCCGAGGTGATGGCCGTCGTCTTAGAGGAGAAACTCGCGGACGTGCTTCCGGACACCGTCTCGGAGGTGTCCGTCTCGGTGCGCGAGACGAGCGAACTCTGCACGGGTTCTCGCTGATGCCGGTCACCTCGACCGTCGAGAGGCCCGGCGACGCGCCCGATGGCCCCGCCCTCCCGGTGAACGAACTGTTCGCATCCCTGCAGGGCGAGGGCAAACTCGCGGGCGTCCCGAGCACGTTCGTCCGGACCAGCGGATGCAACCTCCGGTGTTGGTTCTGCGACTCCTATCACACCTCGTGGGAACCGACGCACGCGTGGCTGAGCGTGGACCGAATCGTCGAGGAAGTCGCCGCCCGCGACCCGACCCACGTCGTCCTCACCGGGGGGGAACCACTGCTTCACGACGCCTCGACGACGCTTCTCGAACGACTCGCCGCGGAGGGCTACCACGTCACCGTGGAGACGAACGGGACGTTCGCGCCCGACGCGCCGATGGACCTCGCGAGCGTCAGCCCGAAACTCTCCACTTCGACCCCCCGGACCGAGAACGCGCCGAAGGGCGACCCCGGCGAGTGGGAGGCCCGCCACGAAGCGCGACGAATCGACTTCGCGGCGCTGACGACGCTTCTGGAACGCCACGAGGCGCAACTGAAGTTCGTCGTCACCGACCCCGACGACATGGCCGAGATAGACGCTCTCGTCGCCGACGTTCGCGAACGGACCGACGCCGACCTGAACGACCACGACGTTCTCCTCATGCCCGAGGGCCAAACCCGCGAAGAACTCGAATCGACCCGGAACGTCGTCGCCGACTTGGCGGCCGAGTACGGCTACCGCTACACGCCACGTCTGCACGTGGACCTGTGGAACGACGCGCCGGAGACCTGACCGACCGACTTCGACTCTCACACCACCCATGACAGAACACGACGCGTCCGACGCAGAACCGACAGAACACGAGATCGAACCGGACGAACGCGACGCCGAATCGGCCGAACAGGGTCCCGCCGCCGCGGACGACCGAACGCGCGCCGTCGTCCTCCTCTCCGGCGGGATGGACAGTGCGACGACGGCCTACGAGGCGGCGGCGCGGGGGTACGACCTCTACGTCCTGCACACCTCCTACGGCCAGAACACGGAGACCAAAGAGTACGACTGCGCGACGACCCTCGCCGAGGAACTCGACGCGGTGGACTTTCTCCACGTCGAGACGGACCACCTCTCGCGCATCGGCGCGTCGAGTCTCACGGACGACTCGATGGCGGTCGAGGACGCAGAACCGGACAGCGAGGAGATACCCACCTCCTACGTCCCGTTCCGGAACGCGAACCTGCTCTCTATGGCCGTCTCTTACGCCGAGGCCAACGACTGCGACGCCGTCTTCGTCGGCGCGCACTCGGAGGACTACGCGGGTTACCCCGACTGCCGCCCCGAGTTCTTCGAGGCGTTCGAGGCGATGGTCGAGACGGGAACGAAACCCGAGACCGAGATACGAATCGAGGTGCCGTTCGTCACCGACTCGAAGACGGACATCGTCCGTCGCGGCGTCGAACTCGACGTCCCCTTCGAGTCCACGTGGTCCTGTTATCGCGCCGAAGAGCCCGCCTGCGGCACCTGTGACTCGTGCGTGTACCGTCTGGAGGCGTTCGGGAACGTCGGGCGCGAAGACCCCATCCCGTACGCGGAGCGACCGACGCACGCGGACTGACGTCGCTCTCGTACCCGCGTCGGGCGAACGGGTCCGCGGGCGGATCGGTCCGTCGGACCTGACCACGTTCGTGCCAAAAGTAGGAAAATTGCCGTGGCGGTCCCAATCCTGATTCCCCTTGGTACTGTAACGCTCCGTATGGCACGAGTCGCAATCGTCGGCGGCGGCCCCGCCGGTCTCGGCGCGGCGTTGTACACTGCGAAGAACGACCTCGACACCGTGGTCTTCGACACCGACGAGACGTGGATGCACAAGGCGCGTCTCTGGAACTACCCGGGAATCGAAGAGGTCGGCGGCACCGAGTTGATAGAACGGATGCGCGAGCAAGTCGAGAACTTCGGCGCGGACGTCCGGTTCGACGAAGTGACGGACGTCGAATCGACGGACGACGGCTTCACCGTCACCGTCGACGGCGAGACGGAACACGACGCCGACTACCTCGTTCTCGCCACCGGCGCGAACCGCGACGTGGCGGAGGAACTCGGCTGCGAGTTCACGGACAACGACCTCGTAGACGTGAACCTCCAGATGCAGACGAGCGTCGAAGACGCCTACGCGACGGGCGCGATGGTCCGCGCCGAGGAGTGGCAGGCCAACATCGCCGCGGGCGACGGGTCCGCCGCCGCGTTGAACATCCTCTCGAAGGAGAAGGGCGAGCACTTCCACGACTTCGACGTCCCCGACGACGCGGAGTAGACCGTCCGCTCCTCTGTCTCCCGAAACGAGTAAGCCGAACGAGGCGGTGTGATGTGGTATGTCCCGGCAGTCCCCGGCGGTGTCCCCGCTTTTGGCCCTCTCCGTCGCCGTCCTCGCGGTGAGTACGAGCGCCATCCTCGTCCGATTTAGCGAGGCGCCGAGCCTCGTGAAGGCGTTCTACCGGGTGCTGTTTACCGTCTCGCTCCTCGCGCCGGTAGCGTTCTCGCGCTCTCGGGAGTCGTTCCGCGCGTTCGGGCGGCGCGACGCCCTCGTCGCCGTCGCCGCCGGGGTCGCCCTCGCCGTCCACTTCGCCTCGTGGTTCGAGAGTCTGGAGTGGACCAGCGTCGCGGCGAGCGTCACCCTCGTTCAGGCCCAACCGCTCTTCGTCGCAGTCGGGGCGTGGGCGCTGTTGAACGAACGCATCACCCGGGGCGTCGTCGCGGGTATCTGCGTCGCTCTCGTCGGGATGGTTACGATGACGCTCGGTGACCTCTTTTTCCCCGCTCTGTTCGCCGGGCTCCCCGGCAGTCTCGGCGCGCTCTACCCCGGCGGGGCGGCGGAGGCGTCGCTGTCGGGCGAGGCTCCGCTCTACGGCGACGCCCTCGCGGTCGTCGGCGCGGTGACGGCCGCCGGGTACGTCCTCGCCGGTCGTTCGCTCCGACAGCGGATGTCGTTGATTCCGTACGTCACCGTCGTCTACGGCGTCTGTGCGCTCGTCCTCCTCGCTCTCACCGTCGCCAGCGGACACGCGCTCGTCGGCTACCCGCCGCGGGAGTGGCTGCTCTTTCTCGGGATGGCCGTCGGCCCCGGCGTCGTCGGTCACACCGTCATCAACTGGGCGCTCGCGCATCTCGAATCCAGCGTCGTCTCGGTGTCGCTTCTCGGCGAACCCGTCGGGAGCACGGTGCTCGCGTTGGTCCTCCTCGCGGAGGTTCCGACGCCCGCCACCGTCGTCGGCGGTGCCGTCGTCCTGTGCGGTATCTACGTCGCCGCCGCCCGTCGTTCCGGGGTGGACGCGGACGTCCCGGCCGACGACGCCCCCCGTCCGACGAGCGAGTGACTCGCGGAATTTCGTATCACGCTTGATAACTGGGGCACAACGCTGATACTCCGAACGTAGAGAGTCGAAGTATGGTCAGCCTGAGCGATAGTGTTACGGTCCTGCACGTAGACGACGAGCCGCGACTCTCGTCGCTCGTCGCCACCTATCTCGAACGCGAGGCTGCCGACGTGAAGCTGACCGTCGAGGCGACAGAACGCCCGCAGGAGGCGCTCTCTCGCGTCGAAGACGAATCGTCGTCGGTCGACTGCATCGTCAGCGACTACGAGATGCCCGAGATGGACGGCCTGTCGTTTCTGCGGGCCGTCAGAACGGTGAGACCGGACCTGCCGTTCATCCTCTACACCGGGAAGGGGTCAGAAGAGGTCGCTCGCGACGCGTTCCGCGTCGGCGCGACGGACTACATGCAGAAAGACGCCGGGACGGACCAGTACGCCGTCCTCGCGAACCGCGTGTTGAACGCCGTCTCGCGGTACCGAGCGCAGGTGGAGTCGCGGCGCTACGGCACCGTGTTCGAGGCGCTCGACACCGCCGTCTACGTCCTCGATGGGTCCGGGCGGTTCACCGCCGTCGACGACGCGTTCGTCGAACTCGTCGGCTACGACAGCGAGGCGATACTCGGCGAGCACGTCTCCGCGCTCACGTCGGGGTCCGACGAGCGAGCGTTCTCGGAGCAACTCGACCGAGTCGTGTCCGGCGGCGATTCCGGAACGGTCCAGTTCGAGGCGGACGTCCGTTCGGCCGGCGGCGAGCGAATCCGGTGCGTCGGGACGATGGGACTGCGACCGCTCGGCGGCGACGACGCGGACGGCGTCGTCGGAACGCTCCAAGACGTGACGGAGAAGCGCCGACGACAGGAGACCGTCCGGTACCGAACGAAGCTGAAAGACGTCGTCCTCGACACCTCGACGACGCTCATGAGCGCCGAACTCGACGAGGTGGAGACGAAAGTCCACTGGACGCTCCAGAGCATCGGCGAGTTCCTCGACGTGGACCGCTGTACCGTCTCTCGGTACGACGAAGACGCCACCACGCTCCAGAAGATGAACGAGTGGACGGCCGACGGCGCGGCGGGGCAACCGGCGTCGGTCGCCGCCGACGACTGCCCGTGGGTCTTCGACCGCCTCCACCAGTTCGAGGACGCGCGCTCCGTCGACGGGGCGATGCTCCCGTCCGACGCGTCGGGCTTCGAATCGGCGTTCGACGCGCCCGACGACGCGGCGTTCGTCACCGTCCCGATGGTCTCGAACTGGTCGCTCTCGGGCGCGGTGACGCTCGTGTCGGAGAACGCCCGCCCGTGGCCCGACGAGGAGGTGTCGCTGCTCCGGACGGCCGCCGACATGCTCTCGCACACGATAGAGCGCAGACGGCGAGAGGAGGAACTCCGCAGGCAAAACGAGCGGTTAGAGGAGTTCGCGAGCGTCGTCAGCCACGACCTCCGAAACCCGCTGAACGTCGCGGACGGCTTCGTCGAACTCGCGCGCGAGACGGGGAACGTGGCGCACCTCGACCGCGCGAAAAACGCCTTAGACCGGATGAACGTCCTCGTGAACGACGTTCTCGAACTCGCGAGACAAGGTCGAACCGTCGGCGACACCTCGCCGGTGGAGGTCGGACACCTCGCAGAACGGGCGTGGCGCGCGGTCGATACCGACGACGCGGAGCTATCGGTCTCCGATTCGCTCGGCGTCGTCTCGGCCGACGGCGGAAGACTCGGTCAGGCGATGGAGAACCTCTTTCGGAACGCCGTCGAACACGGCCCGACGGGCCGCCAGACGCAGTCTGGCGATGTCGTGGAACGCGGGTCAAAGAGCGGTCCGGTCACGTCCGACGATACGGTGACGGTCTCCGTCGGCCCTCTCGACGAGGGACTCGGGTTCTACGTCGCGGACGACGGACCCGGAATCCCCGAGTCGGACCGAGAGGCGGTGTTCGAACACGGTCACACCACCTGCGAACAGGGGTCCGGGTTCGGTCTCTCCATCGTCGAGAGCATCGTCGAAGCGCACGGCTGGAACGTCCGCGTGACGGAGTCCTCGGCGGGGGGCGCGAGGTTCGAAATTCGGACGACTGCTCCCGCCCTCGAGTTCGAGACGCCGGTCGGCCCGCCCGAGCACTGACGCTCAGTCGAACCACTCTCTCGTCCGCCGGTGCCTGTCGCGGAACATCGGTTCGAAACCGACGACCGCAAGCGGCGACACCGCCCGCCCCACCGGACCGAACGGGAGTTCGTACTCGACTTCGTCTTCGACTATGGTCTCGTCGCCGTCGGCGAAAAAGCGGTGCGTGTGCGTCCACGACTCGAACGGGCCGCCGACCATGTCGTCGCGGAACATCGCGCTCCCGTCTCTCTCCTCGCGCGCGACGATTCGAGAGGTCCACTGCTGACGCGGGCCGACGCCGAACGGCCGCATCGACATGCGAATCTGTGACCCCGTCTCCAACGTCTCGGGGTCGGACTCGCCGTCCGGGCCGCGCACCGCCTCGATGCGGAGTCCCATCCAGTCGGGCGTGAGAGCTTCGAGTCCCGACACGCGGGCGTGAAATTCCCACACGTCCGAGAGGGGTGCGTCGATGCGCGTCAGCCGAGAGTACGTCGCCATGGACGGATATAGGGGCGACCGGAACAAAAGCGAGGGGGGACGGACGAATCGGGCCGGGAGACGCCGGACGCGACGCCGCGACGGCGGCGACGCTCACCGGTATCGGCGCGAAGAAAAACGGGCCGTCCCGGGTGGAGGCGCCACGTGGACAGGGGTGAGTAGATGCGGCGGGGGGACACCCGGGCGGGCGGCCGTTCGTCCCGGCGTCACAGACGCCGGGCGGGTGTCCACGGCGACCAGGGGGAGATCGCCGCGGCGGTCGTAACGACTCACGTCTGACACTTACGTTTTGCGTCGAACCCGCGCGGGGTGGCGGGCCGCGGGCTCCCGGTTTGCGACGACGCGCGGTCGGGTGCGCCGTCTCAGAGAGTAAAGCGGGTGACGTTGGTTCCCGCCTCGGTCAGGCCGCGGTCCGTCGCCGCCGCGACGGTAATCTGGTTCTCCCCGTACTCGATGTCGGGGCGCACCTCGAACTGTCCGTCTTCGGGTTCGACGAGCATCGTCTCGCTCGGCGTCTTCACCGCGACGACTGCGGCGTCGGTCTGCCCGGAGACGACGAGTTTGTCGCCCATGAACCGGGTACTGACCTGCAGTCTGGGGCCGTTCGGCCTGTCGGAGTCGACGTACCGGTCGCGGACGAAGTCGGGCATCTCGACCGGTTCGCCCGCGGCGACGCCGTGTGCGAGTCGGATGTACTGCGCCATCGACCACGCGAGGGGCGTCGCCGCGCCGGTTCCCTCGCCGAACTCCCAGTTGTAGTCCGTGGCGTGTTCGCGGTCCCACACCTGCTCTGAGAGCATCCGACCGGAGTTCGCGAACCCGGCCATCGTCCGCAGGAGGTTGTCGGGCGCAAGCGGTCCCTCGTCGGTTCCCGAAAGGAGTTCGTACTCGCCGCGTTCGCCCGTGAAGATGGGCCACAGGCGGCCCTTTCCTTTGGACTCGACGGACCACGGCGCGCCCTCGTCGCCGCGTTCGCGTTCGCCGTAGCCGTCGCCGTTGTAGCGGTAGAACGCCGGTCCGTGCGGCGTATCGACGCGAATCGTGTCGTCCATCTCGCGGACGGAGTTCTCGATGACGGCGTCGTCGTAGGACTTGATTCCGAGTCTGGTGAGTTCGAGAAAGCCCCCGTCGATAATCTCGCGTTCGTCGAGCGTCGGCCCGTTGTTCGCGAGCGTCCGGAGGTGCCCCGCGTCCGGGTCGCCGTCGCGGGTGACGCGGACGTAATACGGCGTGTGCTCGTGGCGGTCGGTTCCGGTCGTCGTCGCGCACCAGTCCTCGACGCGTTCGGTCCAGTCGTCGGCCAACGCCAGCCAGATGAGGGCGTCTGCGTCGTATCCCTCGTCGATGGCCAACGAGGCGGCGCACGACAGGCCCGCTATCTCCGCGGCGATGGAGGACGGCGAGTAGCCCGCCTCCTCCTCCCAGCGTTCCTGAGCGGTCGGCGGACCGTTACGCGCGACGTAGTCCGCAGAGCGCTTTACGTTCACGTAGTCGTAGTCCACGTCGTCGAAGGTGACGCCGTGTTCGGCGAGCATGTACGCCATCACCGACGGGAAGGAGATGTTGTCCATCTGCTCGCCGCCCCAGCGAGTGCGGCCGTTCAGATACGTGTTCTGCGGGATGAAGCCGCGTTCGTCCTGTTGGAACTCGTAGATGTACTCCAAGGAGTCGATCGCCGTCTCCACGTCGCCGACGGCTTCGAAGACGGTGAACACCTGATACAGGTCGCGCGACCAGACGAAGTTGTACCCGTACCCCTTCGACTCTTCTGAGGTGACGGCTTCGCCCCACGGCACGGAGGGCGAGGCGATGCCCGCGCCGAGGAACGTCTTGTCCTCGACTGCGCGAAGCGTCATCAAGCAGGCGCGGTACTGGTTCGCGAGTTCCGCGTCGTCGGCGACGGACGTCGGCAGTTCCTTGTCCGCGAGGAAGTCGGCCCACGTGTCGGCGTAAGCCTGCCGCACCGTCTCGTACCCGCGGGTGAGTGCGCCCGCCGCCTCGCCGAGTGCGGCGGCGGTGTCTGCGTTCTCTGCGAACCCGAGTGCGAGCGTCTCGGACAGTCGCGTCCCGATGCCGACGCGGCCGACGAGGACGACGTTCTCGTTGTCGATGCCGTCCTGCGGCGTCGGCAGTTCGCCCGCGGAGAACAGCCCCGACAGATGCTCGGACCCGGCGACGCCGACGGTGGCCCAGTCGAACCGACCGGCCGAAGTCATCGCCACGGCGACGCTGTACTCTTCTCCCTCTTCGTCGATGAGGAGCGGTTCCGTCTCGCCTTGCTGGTCGTACGCGCCGGCGTCGCGGGCGACGAGATGGTACGTGCCCATCTGACCGAGGCGGAGCGCTCTGTCCGTCGCGCCCGTGTTCACGAGTGCGGTGTCGGCGACGGAGTACAGTTCGTACTCGTTGCCGTCGTGGGATTCGAAGTTCACGTCCACGAGCAACGCGTCGTGTTCGGGGTCCGTCGCGTACTCGACGGTCAGCGTCCACTCGTGGCCGCGGCCGTCGCCCGTCTCGCGTATCGTGTGCCGGTAACAGAGCGCGTCGTTTTCGACCATCTCGGCGGTGCGTTCGATGGTGTCCGCGTGGTCGTCGCGCCGCGTCTCGTTGTGCGTCCGCGCGGTGTACGTCGAGTCGGCGTCGCCGTCGACCACGAGGAAATCGAGCGTCCGCATGTTCATCAGATCGACCCGCGGGAAGCGAATCTCGGTCAGCGACCCCTCGGTCAGCGTGAACCAGAGGCGCGAGGGGTCCGATTCGGTGTGGTCGGCGACGGTGCCGACGCCGTACTTCTCGCCGGTGGTCCACCGCGGACGGTGTTCCGGCCCCGACGGCGCGGGCTTGGGAGCGGGAAGCGCGTCGTGCTCGTGGAGCACCGCCGTCGCGTGCAGGCGAAGCGCGTGCGACCACCCAAGCGGAGTCGCACTGTCGAACGACCCGTCGTCGAACACCTGCTCTGCGAGGTTGCCCGACTCCGTCGTGAAGGGGCCGTCCTCTCGGAGCAGTTCGTAGAGGTTCGACGCCCGCTCGAAGAACTCCTCGGACTCGTCCTCGCGGCCGTAGTCGTCGAGAAGCACCGCCAGGTCGGCGGCGGCGTTGACGCCCCACGCGGTGGAGACGGACCAGACCTTCTCGTCGTCCTGTCCCGCGCTCCGCCAGTAGTCGTCTTCGAAGCGGATGAGTCCGGCCACCTCGCCGTCGTCGGACTCGCGGTAGAGGTCTTCGAGCGCGATTTCCACGTGCGAGGCCAACCGGTCGAGCGTCCGTTCGTCGACGTCCGCGAGTTCGTCGTACTCGACGACGGCGTCGACGAGCGCGAACGACCCCGAGTCGATGCGCGAGTCGAGTTTCTCGCCCTGCAGGCGGAGGCCGTACACCTCGTAGCCCTCGTCCCACAGGAGGTCGAGCCCCTCGAACACCGCGTCGGCCTGTTCTCGCGCGTGGGTGGCCAGTTCCTCGCCGACCGGCGCCCGAGCGACCGCCGCGTACGCCTGCAGGAACGTCGCGGCCGTGTGGCTGAACCGCCCGACCATGTTCTCCCACGCGTTCTGACATCTCTCGGGGAGCCCGTCGGCTTCGAGCGAGTCGTCGAGTCCCTCGACGCCGCGTTCGACCGTCCGTCGCACGTCTCTGCGGAGGTCGGGGTCGAGTCGGCCGCGCCGAGAGCGCAGGAGCGTCGCGAGGAAGGAGACGACGCTCGCGGTCTGGTCGGCCTGATACTCGGGCTTCTCGGAGCCTTCGACGCGGGCGTGCGCCCACCCCGGGGCGATAGAGCCGTCGACCGCCCACGCGCGTTGCGGCCACGTTCCGTCCTCCAGTTGCGTGTCGCAGAAAAAGCGCGCCGCCGTCGCCAGACCCTCGGTGAGTTCGAGGTCCAACAGGTCGTCCGCGCCGAGGAGGTAGCGCGACAGTTCGGCGTCGTCGCGGAACCACGTGTAGCCGTACCCGCCGGTGTGCGAGTAGAACGGGTCGAACTCCGGACCGGCGATGTGCGACCCCGACGGTGCCGTCAGAAGCGAGAGGGCGCGGAGGTCGGAGCGCACCAACTCCTCGCGGGGGACGTGGTCTGGGACGTACACCTCCGCGCGTTCGCGCGCCGCCGCCCGGATGTCGTCGGAGGTGGCGTGGTCGAGCGCGCAGTGGCGGAGGTCACGAAGCGCCTCCTCGCGCGACAGTTCTCGGTGGTCCGAAAGCTGCGTGACGAGCGTGGTCTGTGCGCCGCGACCGGCCCGTTCGAGAGGGGCGGAGACGACGATGTCGCCGCTGAGGTGCGTGTCCTCGTACTGCTGGAGGACGGCCTCGCGCGGGAACTCGAACACCTCCTCGGAGAGCACCTCCTCGAACCGTTCGGGGACCTGCCCACGGACGTCGTCGAGACCCGTCGAAGCGGTGACGTAGTCGTGTTCGTCCCTGTGGAACACTTCGACCGCCTGTTTGCCCTCCGGACCGCCCTCCTCGTGGATGAGGCGGCCGACGCGCGTCTCTCGGCCCTCGGGGGCGAGCGTGAGAAACGCGGTCAGGTGCGCGTCGGTCGGTATCGCTCCGCGGAGTTCGACGTGCGTGACGTGCGCCCGTCCGAGCGTCAGGTCGTACTGGTGGACGGTGAACTCCCCGGCGTCGTACTCGGTTTCGACGAGGCTCGTCTCTCGATAGTAGTGCTGTCGAACCGGTTCGAGGTCGTCGAACCACTGGGTCTCGCCCCCCGCCTCGATGCCGAAGCGAGAGCGGTCGATGCCGTACAGACCAGAGAGCGAAGACGAGTAGTCACGGAGCGACCCGTCGGCGCCGACGTAGACGAGTCTGTCCCCGTGGCCGGAGAACGCGCCGTCGGCAGTCCGGCACTCCTCTGGGAAGCGCCGCGCGCCGCGGTCGCGCTTGTAATCGTTGAGTGCGGTCCGGAGTCTCATATCATGTGCAGGCGTCCGCCCGAGACATAAGTATTGGCTGATACTGTCCGATAGACGAGAATTCCACTCTATCGGAAACCGCAAACGGCCGATTATCGCCGCAGCGACCGGTTAATCAGGCTCCACAACAATTCTTCGAACAGGAGTAAAGACAAAGGGCCGACGTGCCGTTGGTAGTAGTATGCATCACCCAGGCCCGCCCCGATTCATGGCCGTGGGCGAGACCGTACAACTCGCTCCGCGGGACCCAGACCCCGACGCATCGTACCGGTGGCGAGTACAGAGCGCGCCGGTCAGCAGCCAACTCGAACTCGACGACGACGAGGCGGTACTCGACTTCACGCCCGACGCCGCGGGGACGTTCGTCGTCGAACTCGACGCTCCCGACGGGACGCACGAACTCACCCTCCGCGTGTTCCGCGGCGACATGGCCCCGACCGGCGGTGGCACCGGGTCGTCCGGACAGAGCGGATACAGCGGGTTCCAGAGCGGTCCGACCGAGACGACGCAGCGAAGCGGCGGCGTCTCGGGGTCGGGTTCAGGTGCCGGGTCCGGCGGCGGCGGTGGCGGCCGCCCCCGAATCCAACTCCACGGGTCGGTCGAGGGCGACCACGTCGTCGTCAGCGCGGACCCCCAACCGAACCCCGAGAGCGACACCGACCGAGACGACCTCGTCGTCGAGTTCCTCGTGGACGACCGAGACGGCATCTCCGAGTCCGACGTGGAGGTGTCGGGGTGGGAACTTCGCGTGCCTCTCTCCGCCGTCGGCGACCGCCTCCGCGTCCACGCCGTCGCACTCGCGGACTCCTACAGCGTCCCCGACAGCGTCGAGTTCACGCGCGACGCGATGACCGACGGGGGCTCCGAATCGATGGCGACGGAACTCGTTTCCGACGGCGGCGAGGCGGAATCGGTTCCGGCCTCCGGCGCGGACGCCGTCACGGTGTCGCGCCCGAACGACCCCCCGGAGTGGGCCAAAGAGGTGACGCTGTACGAGATTTACGTCCGCGGGTTCGCCTCCGACGACGACGAGGCAGAAACCACCTTCGAGGCGTTGGAGAAGCGTCTCGACTACCTCGCTGACCTCGGCGTCGACTGTCTGTGGCTCACGCCGGTCCTCCAGAACGACCACGCCCCGCACGGCTACAACATCGTGGACTTCTACGAGATAGCCGAGGACCTCGGCACCCGCGAGGACTACGAGGCGTTCGTCGAGGCCGCCCACGACCGGGGGATGAAGGTGCTTTTCGACCTCGTGTTGAACCACTCCGCGCGCGACCACCCGTTTTTCGAGGACGCGTACGAGAACCCCGACTCGGAGTACTACGACTGGTACGAGTGGAAGGAAAACGGCGAACCGGGCACCTACTTCGACTGGGAGTTCATCGCGAACTTCGACTACACGACCTTGGAGGTCCGCCGCCACCTGTTGGACGCCGTCGACCGGTGGTTCGAAATCGCGGACGGCTTTCGCTGCGACATGGCGTGGGCCGTCCCCGACACGTTCTGGCAGGAGGTCCGCGACCGGGTGAAGTCGCGCGACCCCGAGTTTCTCCTCTTGGACGAGACCATCCCGTACGTCGCGGACTTTCACAACGGGATGTTCGACATGCATTTCGACACGACGCTTTACTTCACGATGCGGCAGGTCGGTCGGGGCCACCAACCCGCGGACGCGCTTCTCGACGCCGTCGACCAACGCTCCGAAGTCGGGTTCCCGTCGCACGCGGCGTTCATGCTGTACATCGAGAACCACGACGAGACGCGCTACATCGTCGAGTGCGGCGAGGACGCCGCGATGGCCGCCGCGGGCGCGTTGTTCACGCTCCCGGGCGTCCCGATGCTGTACGGCGGGCAGGAACTCGGTCAACGCGGCCGTCGGGACGCCCTCGCGTGGGACCACGCCCGCGAGGAGATTCGAGACCACTACCAGCGACTCATCGACGTCCGCAACGAGACGCCGGCGCTCGGATACGAGGGCGCGTTCCGACGCATCGACTACGAGGCCGACAGCGAGGACGCCGTCGCGTTCGCCCGCGACGGACCGGACGAGACGTACGTCTGCGTTCTCAACTTCGGCGACGACGCCGCCACCGTCGGCGTAGACGGGCTTTCGGTCGATTCGACCGACGTGATAACGGGCGACGACCTCGCCGACGCCGACGGACTGCGCGTCGATAGCGTCGCGGTCCACCGCGTCGAGGAGTGAGCATCGACCGCCGACGCGCGCCGCGAGTCCCCCTCCTACGGCCTTCCTTCCCCGACACATGAACCCAGAGCACGACTGCCGACTGCTGCGGGAACCGACAGACGAACTCCTCGCGTGGCACGACGACGTGACGGCGCGCCACGAGTCGGCCTTCGAGGCGGCGACGGAACTGACCGACCGACTCGGCGTCCACGCGGACGGAGACGGAAACGCCCGCGTCGGCTTTTGGACCCCCGAACTCGTCGAAGACGGCGTCCCCGCCGACGACGTGTTTCTCGACGTGTTGACCCCGCCCGAGGGCGTTGACCCGGGCGACACCGACGTTCGGCGCGTCGAGTTCCGCCGCGAACGCGTCCCCCTCGAACGACGCGGCGAGTACCACTGGGGCGTCGTCGCGGGGATGCGACCCGGAACTCGGGAGACGCTCGGGTCGCTCTACCGACTCGCCTACCGCACCGACGACGGGTGGGAGACCGTCTCCGACCCCCTCGCGTACTCGGTTCCGTTCGGCGCGTTCGCCCCGGCGGAGTTTTACGACGTCGAGCGCCTCGACGAGACGCGCGCGGACCGAGAGTACTTCCGCACCCTCGGAACCGACGCGGAACGCGTCTCGACGACCGACGACGACGGCCTGCCGCGCGTCGACCCCGCGGTGAGCATGGTCGAGATTCACCCCGGGACGGCCACCGAGTCGGGGTCGCTCGCGGGCCTCGCGGAAGTGTACGAGGAAATCGGTCGGAAACGGCGCGCGGGCGAGGAACTCGAACCGTGGGAGCGGAACTTCGCGGGGTACGACGCGATACAGGTGATGCCCGTCGAACCCCTGACCGAGAACGAGGAGGAGCACGACTTCTGGTCGGTCGAAGCCGAAAGCGACGACGCCGTGACGGCGGCAGTCTCCCGCCCCGAGATGATAAACTGGGGGTACGACATCGTCGTCAGCGCGTTCTCCGCGCCGAACCCGGCCATCCTCGAATCGGGCCGTCCGGACGAACTCGTGGACTTCATCGCCGCCTGCCACGACCTGCCGCGACCGATCAAAGTCGTCTTCGACGTGGCTCTGGGCCACGCGGACGACAGGGGTGCGGAACTCCTCTCGGACCGCTACGTCCTCGGACCGGGGATGTACGGAAAGCACCTCGACTACACCGAACCGACGGCGCGCGCCGTCTTCTTGGAGATGCAGCACCGCAAGATGGATTTCGGGGCCGACGGCATCCGCGTGGACGGGGCGCAGGACTTCACCTCTCACGACCCCGAGACGGGCGAGATGTACCACGACGACGCGTTCCTCGCTGAGATGGACCGCGTTACGCAGGAGGTTGCGGGCACCGAGTACCGCCCGTGGATGATATACGAGGACGGTCGGCCGTGGCCGCGCGAGGACTGGGAGTTGGCCTCCTCGTACCGCGCACTCGTCGAACAACATCCCCACTCGTTCCAGTGGTCACCAATCACGTTCGCGCACAACACGCCCGCGTTGCTCACCTTCTGGGCGACGAAGTGGTGGCGCGTCCGCGAAATCGGCGAGTTCGGCGGTCACTGGCTGACGGGCGTCGCCAACCACGACACCGTCCGCCGCGGGACGCAACTCGACCCGACGGTGGAGTTCAACCAATCGCCCGTCAACCCCTATCTCGGTGACGACTACCCCGAGACGCTCGACGAGGCGTACGACAATCCCGCGTCGTCGATGCTGTTTCACTGCTTCCTCCCCGGCGTCCCGATGGACTTCGTCAACGCCAACATGCGCGCGCCGTGGGGGTTCGTTCGCGACACCGACGCCGAGTGGAACGTGAAAGTCGTCGCCGACGAGTCGAACTTCCTGTTTTGGCAGGTGCGCGACGAGGACTTCGAGAACCCCGAGTTCTTCCGGCGCGTGAAGGACCTCGGCTTCGAATCCCGCGAGGAACTCAGGACGTTCATGAACGCGCTTTCTGCGGCCGTGGACGCGACGGATTACGACCTCGACGTGATGGCGGCGATGCTGTCGGCGATGGACCAACCGCTCGGAGACGGCCTGTCGGCGGGCGACTTGGAGACGTACGCGCACGCGTGGATGCGGGACGTTCACGACTTCGCGAACCTCTCTGCGTGGCGCGACGCCCAAGACGACGAACGGACCCGACTTTCCCTCGCAGTCCGCGAGTTCCGCCACGACAGACCGTGGCTTCGCGCCGACCTGCGCGAGGACGACTACTTCACCTACCGGCACCCGACGGAGGGGACGGTGCTCTACTACGGACTCCGCACGTCGCCGTCGGGCGACGAAGAACTGCTCTTCGCCGCGAACATGGAGGGCGTCCCGGTGACCGTCTCGCCGGAATCGCTCGCGGCCGACGCGGTAGACGACGAGAACGCACCCGCTATTCCGACCGACGGTTGGGAAATCCTCCTCTCTGCGCCCGACGTAGACGGAGGTGCGGCGGTCGAACTCGCCAACGCGGACGCCGCAGTCTGGCGGCGCGTCCCGTAGGCGGCCCGTCCGAACCGTCGGTCCGACGCCGGTCGGTCGTAAATGTCGTGTACGTGCGACACACAACACACTCGTAGTGACCGAGACGTACGTCTGTCCGAACTGCGGCGCGAGAGAGCACCGTCAGTACCGCGTCCGACTCATCATTCTGACGTGCCCCGAGTGCGGCCAGAACGGGAGCTTCCTCAACGAGACGCTCGTCGAACTCCTCGACGATATCCCGGAAGACGAGAGGCCCGAGGAGTGGACCGAACTGCCGGCAGACCAGAGACTCCGCCGCGCGATGAAACGGGGGCTGCTCGACACCGACGAAATCTGGTTCTTCTGACCGAAATCGCGCGCCGCGGGCCGTTTCAGTCGTCTGTGAGCGCCGCGAGCAACTGGACCGCCTCCGCCTTCGAGAGGGGGTCGTTCGCGTTACCGCAGTGCGGCGACTGCACGCAGGCGGGACAGCCGTCCTCGCAGTCGCAGTCGGCTATCATCCTCCTCGTTCGACCCATCAGCGTCTCCACCTCGTCGTATCCGCTCTCGGTCAGACCGACGCCGCCGGGGTAGCCGTCGTAGACGAAGACCGTCGGTCGGCCCGTGTGGGGGTGGTGCGGCGTCGAGAGGCCACCGATGTCGCCCCTGTCGCAGAGAAACGACAGCGGGAACAGCGAAATCATCCCGTGTTCGGCGGCGTGGATGCCGCCGTTGAAGCCGTACTCTCCCCCCTGTTCTCGCATCGCTCTCTCCGCGTCCGCTGGGACGGTGAAGTACAGCGCCTTCGTCCGGAGCGTCGTCTCCGGCAGGTCGAGCGACTCTCGTCCGATGGCCTCGCCCCGTTTGGGGTCTCTGCGCTCGAACCCCGTAATCCGTTTTCGCATCGTCACGTCGGCGAAGCGGACGGCGGTGTCGGGACGCGCGGACAGTTCCTTCGAGCGCAGGTCCTCCTCTACGGTGACGGTCTTGTCGTGGAGGACGCGGGTGTAGTAGTCCGCCCACGTCGGTTGCACAACCGCCGTGTCGCGGTCTAAATCCAGTTCCGTCACCTCGTACGACTGGCCCTGATGGTGGTATATCGCGCCGCGGTGGGCGTCTCGCAGGGCGTCCTCGAACGAGAGCGAGGCGATGACCTCGTTCGACCGGCCGTCGAGGAGGTCCACCTCCCGACTCTCGATGGTCCGCAGGCTCATCTCGTGTTGCGGGCTGCCGTCGCCCGAGTGAATCCAGCGCAGTCCGCCGTCCGTCTCCCTGCGGGAGAGTTCGCCCGCCGATTCGAGCGCGGAGACCACGCCGGGGAACGTCCCGCCGAAGTGCGCCTCGTCCGCCCGCGAGAGCCAGTTCTCCGCGGCGGCGCTCGCTACGTGGTCCGGCAGCAGTTCCTCGTTTTCGGGGTTCGAGATGGCGCGTTCCGGCTCTCCACCGACGGACGAGTCCGTCGAGCCACCGCTCGCGTCGCTCGCGGTGACGCCGAAGAACTCCTCGGGGTGGTTCATCAGGTACTGGTCGAGTTGGTCTTCGCCGCCGACGAGGACGACGAGGGCGTCGTCGTCGCCGCGTCCGGCGCGTCCCGCCTGCTGGAACGCCGACATCCGCGTGCCGGGGTAGCCGTCGATGAGGACGGCGTCCAACCCGCCGACGTCGACGCCGAGTTCGAGGGCGCTCGTCGACCAGACGCCGGTGACGCTCCCGTCGTGGAGCCCCGACTCTATCTCCCGGCGCTTCTCGTGTCCCAGCGCGGCTTGGTACGCCGCCACGCCCGCCGCCGTCTCGCGTTCGCCGCGTTCGCGCAGGTCCTCGGCGCTGTCGGTGGCGTAGCGTTCGGCCGCCTGCCGGGCGCGGGTGAACGCGAGCGTCTGGTACCCCCGAGAGAGCAGGTCCACGAACAGGTTCTTCGTCTCGACGTGGCTGGAGCGCCGTCGCCCGCTTTCGCGACTGCCGTCGCGGTACTCCGGGGGGTTCCAAAGCACCCAGTGCGTCGCGCCGGTTCCGCTGGTGTCCTCGTCGACGAGGCGGAACGACGACTCCTCGCGGCCGGTGACGCGGGCGGCGTGTTCGACGGGGTTGCCGATGGTCGCAGAACAGCAGACGTACTGCGGGTCGCTCCCGTACCGTTCGCAGACGCGGTTCAGTCGCCTGAGGGTGAGCGCCACGTGACTGCCGAAGACGCCGCGGTAGCCGTGTATCTCGTCTATCACGACGGTTTCGAGCGACGAGAAGAACCACTCCCAGAGGCGGTGCGCGTGCGGGAGAAGCGCGTAGTGAAGCATGTCGGGGTTCGAGAGGAGGACGGTCGGACGGCGCTTGCGAACGTCGCGTTTCTCCGTCTTCGAGAGGCGACCCGTGTACTGGTCCACCGAGACGCGACTGCCGAACCCGAGGCCGCGCGCGAGAGCGGAGAGGCTCTCCGATTGGTCGGCCACGAGGGCGTTCTGCGGGCCGAGATACAGCGTCCGCCCGCCGTGGTCCATCGCGCGTTCGAACGCCGGGACGGTGTACGCGAGGCTCTTTCCGCTCGCCGTCTGCGTCGCCAACACGGCGTTCTCGCCGCCGCGGACCGCCTCTATGGCCTCGACTTGGTGGCGGTAGAGTCGGTCGATTCCCTCGTCGTCAAGCGCCGACGCGAGGCGCGGTTCGAGGTCGATATCGCCGAACTCCGGGGCGCGTTTCTCGACCCGCCGGTGGTCGCGTATCTGGCCCTCGTAGTACGGTCTATCGCGGAGCCACGTGACGAGGTCGTCCACGTCCGTCCTCGGACCGACGCCGTCGTGACGCTTTCGGTCGTCGGAGTGTCACCGGTACTCCCAGCACGGTTTTCTTCGCTCGGTCCGAACGGTCCCGCATGGACGAGTACGACGCCGTGCTGATATACGACGGCGAGTGCGCTTACTGCTCTATCGCCGCGAAGGCGCTTCGGAAACTGGACCGCGTCGGCGCGATTTCGTGGTACGATGACGCGTCACAGGCGTTCTTGGAGGCGCAGTTCGGCGAGACGCCGTTCGCCATGTTCCTCGTGGACCGTCGCGAGGGGCGCGTGTACGCCGGCGGCGACGCCGCGGAGGAACTGGCCGACCGCGCCGGGACGCCCGGAATCGTCGGCTCTCTCGTCCGCGACAACTACGACCGAATCGCCGCGACCGTCGGCGCGGTCACCGGCCGTGACCGCGACCCGGACGACTACCACGAGACGTACCCGCTGGCGGACGAGGCGAGAGCGCTGTTCGATGGCCTCCTCGAATCGGCAGAAGAGCGACCGGAGGCCCTCTCGTAGACGTGTCTCGGGCGGGGCGCGGACCGGTCGTCGTAGACCCCGAGGCGATACGCGCGGGCGACGACGAACTCGGTATCGGAGACGGCGACGCCGCGGGTGGAACGTACTCGCTCGTCTACGAACTGGAAGAAGCGGCCCGAATCGACGTCGGCGCGTTGGGCGACTGCGCGTTTCCGGCGGGCGCGTACGCCTACGTCGGAAGCGCCCATGGGTCGAACGGTCTCGGACGGGTCGCGCGTCACCGCCGCGTCGCGTCGGGCGACCACGACGTCCGTCACTGGCACGTCGATTATCTCGGCGGCCACCCCGAAAGTACGCTCGTGTCGGTCGTCGCGTCGCCGAACGCCGATATCGAATGTCGCGTCGCGCGTCGCCTGCGTTCGTCGGACGCCTCCCCGTCGGCGGGCGAACGTGAGCCACTCTCGGTCCCCGTCCCTCGGTTCGGGTCGTCGGACTGCGACTGCACCGCCCACCTGGCGTCCGGAAGAGACGCGGAGACGGTTCTGTCTGCTGTCGTCGAGTCTTTCGAAGGGAAAGAGTAGAGAGTCCCTTCAGACCGACGCCCCAGTCCGGGCAGGCCGAGGCTGTCGGCGTTGCCGGTTGAGTCAGAGGCACCCCGGCAGCCAGTGTTTACGCTTCGACCGTATTTAATTCATCTGCCGACACTCCGCACCGCTATCCGGTTATAGTATATGTAATTTTCTCCCCTTTTATATGCTCAGTCGGTTCCAACTTTTTTACCGGCTCGCCGTGGATACCACCAACATGCCTCCGGAGGACGCCTCGTCGGTTCTCTCTATCCTCGGTCGGCGCGAGAACGTCCTCCGTCAGATCGGTCCGGAGGAGTGCCGAAAGCGGGAGTTACTGGACGAACTGTCGGTCTCTCGGTCGACCGTCGACCGCGCGGTTCGGGAGTTGGTCGACGCGGGACTCGTCGGTCGGTCCGACGACGGGTACTACCGGACGGTCACGGGCGAGTTGACTCTCCGAGAGTACGACCGCGCCGTCGGCCGCATCGGCGGCCTCCTCGACGCCTCCGCCCTCTTCGACGGACTCGACGGCGAGGGCGACGCCGACCCCGTTCTCTTCGACGGCGCGACGGTCGTAGAGGCCGAACCGCTGTCGCCCTCGGCAGCGATAGAGTCCTTCGTCGACCTCCTCGAACGGTCGTCGTACGTCGTCGGATTCGTCTCGGCCGTCTTCCCCGCGCAGGTCGAGGCGTACCGCGAGCAACTCGTCGACGGAGACCTGACCGCCCGGATGCTCGTCACGGACTCCGTCTGTCGGCGTCTCGTCTCCCAGTACGCCGACGCCGTCCGAGACGGCTTCCGAACCGGACGCATCGACATCAGACACGCCGCGGAACTGCCGTCGTACACGCTCGTCGTCGGGACGACGCCGACTCGCGCGGAGGCCGTACTCGTCGCTCACACGGCCAACGGCCTCCGAGGCGTCCTCCGCAACGACAGCCCCGAGGCCGTCGAGTGGGCGCGGCGGCGAATCGCCGCCCGGTGGCGCGAGTCGGCGTCGGCCTGCCCGCCCGGACTCGCCGACGACTGACCGCCGACCGCTACCCGAACACCTTACTCCGCAGACGGGGAAGTTCGCTCCAATGTTCCCGACGCTCCCGTATCTCGAATGGATCGACGGCCGCCCGGAGGCGGCCGAACACGACTTCGCGTCGAGCGACCTGCGGGCGTCGCCGGACGACGGGGGCGTCGTCCCCGAATCGCTCCGCGACCGGTCGGTGCCCGAGGGGACGACGCTCGAAGCGTTACTCGCAGACGAGTACGGTGTGGACGAAGAGGACGTGCTGGTGACGGCGGGGGCGACGCAGGCGAACTTCCTCGCCGTCGCGGCGGCCGTCGAGTCGGCGTCCGATTCGAACGTCGAACGGCGGCCGCAGGTCCTCGCCGAGAAGCCGGGCTACCAACCGCACGTCGTCACGCCGGAGGCACTCGGCGGGCGCGTCGACCGGTTCGTGCGCCCGGACGACGAGGGGTCCGTGCTCGAACCGGGGCGCGTCTCGAACGCCGTCACCGACCCGTTCGCACTCGCGGTGGCGACGAACCGACACAACCCGACCGGGAGCCTCACCGACCGCGAGACGCTGGCCGAGGTGGCGCGGGTCTGTGCCGACGCGGACGGCTACCTCCTCGTGGACGAAGTGTACGCGCCGTACGTCGACGGGGAGAGAGCCGAGGAGTCGTCGGCGCGCGCGTTCGGCGGTCCGACCGCCGCGGGCCTGCAGAACACCGTCGTCACCGGGTCGCTCACGAAGTTCTACGGCCTCGGCGGTCTCCGAATCGGATGGCTCGTCGGCCCGACGGAACTCGTCGAACGCGCCCGGGCGGTGTCGTATCACTTCTCGTCGGTCGCAGAACCCAGTCGCCGCCTCGCGGCGCGCGCAGTCCACCACGCCGAGGACCTCACGGCGTCGGCGCGGGACCACCTCGCGGCGAACCACGACCACCTCGATTCGTTCGTCGCGGACCACGACGGACTCTCCGGGCGCGTCCACCCCGACAGCCCGTTCGCTCTCCTCTCGCACGCGGCGGCCACCGGCGACGAGTTCGCCGCGGCGGCGTGGGACCGTGGGGTGTTGGTCGTCCCCGGCCGCTTCTTCGACCGACCGGACCACGTCCGCCTCGCCCTCGGACAGTCGCCCGAGGCGGCCGCCGCCGGACTCGACGCGCTCTCCGACGTCGTCGCGTCTCTCGGAGACGAGGCGTAGACACCCTCAGACGAGGGCGTCGGCAAGCATCTCGACCGGGTGCGGCGGTTCTTCGTTCTCGCCGTCGAACTCGCCTATCTGGGACCGGCAGGACGCGCCGGGCGCGACGACCACGTCGCCGTTCGACTCATCGAGTTGCTCCGAGAGCATGCCGCCGATGGCCTTCGACATCGAGTAATGTTCGGCCTCGTAGCCGAAACTCCCGGCCATGCCGCAACACGTCGAGTCCACCGGGTCGACCCGGTAGCCGACTCGGTTCAAGACGCCGACGGCGTGGTGGTCTTTCTTCGTGGACTTCTGGTGGCAGTGACCGTGGTACGTCAGTTTCAGCGAGGGCGCGTTCGGGTCGAGCGACGACGCCTCGACGAGTCCGAACGAGTCGAAGTACTCCATGACGCCGTAGGTGCTCCGCGCCACCGCCTCGGCGTCTTCGCCCGACAGCAAGTCGAGGTAGTCGTGTTGGAACATCACCGCGTCGGACGGTTCGACGACGACCACGTCCCACCCCGATTCGACGAGGGGGGCGAGAGCCTCGACGTTCTGCTCTGCGTCGCGGCGCGCCTCGTCTACGAACCCCTTCGAGTGCGCGGGGCGGCCCGACCCGGCGACGCCGTCGGGTATCCGGACGTGGACGCCGACGGCTTCGAGGGCGCGGACGGCCGCTTTGCCCGCCTCGGGGTGGTTGTAGTTCGTGTACGTGTCCGGGAACAGCAACACCTTCCGGTCCGCCTGCGCTTCGGGGACCCCGGACCGTCCCCGTTTTTTAAACCAATCGGCGAAGCTCTCGCGGTGGAACGTCGGTAGTTCGCGTTCCTTCGCGATGCCGAGCGTCTTCTCCATCACCGTCCGCGCGCCGGGCACCTTCGACGCCGCGTTCGAGAGGGGCGCGAGAGCGCTTCCGACCTTCGAGAGCGTGTCGATGTTCGCGAACATCCGGTCGCGAAGCGACGCCCCGTTTCGCTCGTGGTACTCGTGCACCACCTCCGCTTTCATCTTCGCCATGTCCACTTCGCTCGGGCAGTCTTTCGTACAGCCCTTACAGCCGATACAGAGGTCCATCACCTCGGTGACGAACTCGTCTTCGAACATCTCCGCTTCCGAGAGGCCGCCGCTCATCGCCTGACGGAGCATGTTCGCCCGCCCGCGGGTGGACTGTATCTCCTCTTCTGCGGCGCGGAACGTCGGGCACATCACGCCGCCCGTCGTCTCCTGCGGGCCGCGACAGCCCGCACATCCGTGGCAGAGTTCGACCATGCCCTGAAAGCCGTTCTCGTTCTCCCAGTTCAGCGTCGTGTCGAACTCCGCGTCGAACTCGTAGTCGGGGGAAAACCGGAGGTTCTCCGCCATGTCGTGGTCGCCGCAGACGTTCCCCGGGTTCAGGAGCCAGTCCGGGTCGAACGCCGACTTCAGGTCGCGGAACGTCCGCCAGAGGTCGTCGCCGTACAGTTTTCGGTTCCACTGGGTGCGCGCGCGGCCGTCGCCGTGTTCCCCCGAAACCGACCCGCCGTACTTCACGACGAGGTCTGTCATCTCGTCGGCGATGGCCTCGAACTCCGCCAGTCCCTCGACCGTTTTGGTGTTGACGAGAGGGCGGATGTGGAGGACGCCCGGCCCGGCGTGCGCGTAGTAACTCGCGAACGTGCCGTGGTCGTCGAGTATCTCCTGTACCTCCGAGACGTACGCCGGGAGGTTCTCCGCCGGGATGGCGGTGTCCTCGATGTAGGCGATGTGTTTCTCGTCCGTCGTCCGCGACAGGAGGATGGGAAGGCCGGACTTGCGCATCTTCCAGAACTGCGCGCGCGTCTCGGCGTCGTGCGCCTCCATCGCCGTCAGCGCCGTCACCGGTTTCGTCGTCGTCTCGTGAGCGTCCTCGGAGGGGGCGGCCGACGACTCCGCCGCCGGGACGCGGTCCGCGACGAGGTCAGCCACCTGTCGTCTGCCGTCGTCGTCGTCCTCGGCGTAGAACTCCACGAGGAGGACGGCGTCCGTCCCCTCGGGGAGCATCCCGACCACGTCGCGGAACTCCGCGGTATTTCGCGCGAGGTCCAACAGCACGTCGTCCATCACCTCCACCGCCGCGGGGCCGTGTTCGAGGATGGGTTCGACGTCCTCCATCGCACTCACCACGTCGGGGTACGTCAGAAGCGCCACCGACGCCGTGTTCGGAATCGGTTCGAGCGACACCGTCGCCTCCGTGACGATGGCGAGAGTCCCCTCCGACCCCGCGAGCAACCGCGCGAGGTTGACCGTCCCCGGTTCGCTCTCGGGGTCCGGGCCGGAGTCGTCCGGCAGTCGCCGTTCCCCCCGCATCTCGTCGACCAGCATGTCGAGGTTGTACCCCGAGACGTTCCGCTTCAGGTCGGGGTACGCCTCGGCTATCTCCTCTGCTTTCTCGTCTAAGACGCGCGCGACTTCGGCGTAGATGCGCGCTTCCAAATCTCCCTCCGGGTCGCCCTCTTCGCGAAGCGTCTCGACCGATATCTCGCCGAAGGTGGTGACGGTGCCGTCCGCGAGGACGACTTCCGCCTCTTCGAGGTAGTAGTCGGTCTTGCCGTACTTCAGCGAGTGCGACCCCGTGGAGTTGTTGCCGATAGCGCCGCCGAGAGCGGATTTGTCGCCCCACGCCGGGTCGGGTGCGAACTTCAGGCCGTGGGGTTTCAACTCCGCGTTCAGGTCGCCCAACCGGGCTCCGACCTGCGCGCGGGCCGTCTCGGCGTCGGGGTCTATCGACCGCACGTCGTGCATGTACTTCATCAAGTCGAGGACGACGGCCTCGTTGACGGTCTGTCCGGCGAGACTCGTCCCGCCGCCGCGGGGGAGGACGGGTATCTCGCGGCGCGCGCAGTACTCCACGACGGCGACCACGTCCTCGGTGGACGTCGGCATCACCACCCCGATGGGCGTCTTCTCGTACGCCGACGCGTCGGTGGCGTACTGCTGTCGGGTGTAACTGTCGAACCGAACGTCGCCCTCGACTCTGTCTTCGAGGTCCGAGACGAGGCCCGGCCGGTCCACGTCGTCGCTCACGTAGTCGTAGTTCGCCCTCTCGTCTGCCGACGGGTCGCGGGCGGTGTCGCGCGTGTTGGAGGCCATCTGTCTACCAGCGTGTTAGGCAGTGTCGTATAAAAATGCGGAGTGTGATTTCCGTCCGCGTCGCACAGACAGCGTCTCGGCGCGTCGTCCGGTCTCAGAACACCCCCGGGAAGAGGACGTAACTGAACAGCAACGCCAAGAGACCGGTGAACGTCGCGTAGTACACCAACGGGATGAGTTCGAGTCTGATGACTCGGCCCTCCTGTCCGACGAGTCCGACGACGGCGAGGGCAGCGACGACGTTGTGGACGGCGATGAGGTTACCGATGGCCCCACCGACCGCCTGCGCACCGAGCATTATCGTCTTCGGCGTGCCGATGCTGTCTGCGACGCCGTACTGGAACGTGCCGAACAGGATGTCGGAGACGGTGTTCGACCCGGCGAGGAACGCGCCGAGTGCGCCCACCCACGGGGCCAAGAACGGGTACAGCGCGCCGGTGAAGTCCGCCATCGTGTTCGAGAGGACGATGAGCATCCCCTCGCTACCGGTCGCCGTTCCCGACTGGAGCATTATCTGCACCGTCGCGACGGCGAACAGTAACGCGACGACTGCGGGTGCGACCTTTTCGAGCGTCTCCGTCCACGCGTCCTTTACCCCCTCGCCGTCCATGCTGTGGAACGGAATCGTCACGAGGTGGACGGCGAGGAACATCGCGCCCGGCAGGTAGAGCAGTTGGATGCTGTCGCCGAGACTCGTCCCGAGGATGCTGTTCCACTCTAAGACGAGCGTCGAGGTCAGGAAGTTCGTCAGGGGGTCCCAGACGCGGGTGACGACGAGGAGCGCGGCCAACACGACGTACGGCGTCCACGCCTTCGTGAGCGACATCTGGCCGTTGCCACCCTGCACGACGCCGCCGTCGGCGGCGACGCCGACGTCTCGTCCCGTCTCCGTCTCTCCGGGTTCGATGTCGCCGACCCAGTGGTCGGGCCACATCTCTCGGGGAGCGAAGTCCCAGTCGTCGTCGGGGTGGAAGTAGCCGGCCTTCAGAGCGCCGACGGTCACCACGAGTCCGACCATCGAACCGAGGAGGCCGGGGAACTCCGGTCCGAGGAAGTAGGCCGTGAGCCAGTACGGGACGGCGAACGACGCCCACGCGAAAAGCGTCAGCGGTAGCACTTCGAGCGCCGGTCGGATGGACCGTTGCTCGCCGAAGAAGCGCGTCATCATCGCCACGCCGATGAACGGAACGGCGATGCCGACGATGACGTGGTACGAGGCGGCGAAGACGGCGATGTTGCCGACCCACCCGGCGACGGTCATCCCCTGCGCTTGGACGGCTTCGTTGACGAAGCTCACGTCGCCGAAGACGTCTATCATCCCGATGATGAGGGGCGTACCGACGGCCCCGAACGTGATGGCCATCAGGTTCCCCGTCAACGCGACGACGACGGCGGCCAACGGCGGGAAGCCGAGGCCGACGAGAAGCGGTCCGACGATGGCCGCGGGCGTCCCGAACCCGGCGGCCGCCTCGATGAACGACCCCATCAGGAACACCAACAGGACGACCTGCACTCGCCTGTCGTCGCTGACTGCGGCGAAGCCGCGGTTGATGGCGTCGAAGGCACCCGTCTGCTTCAGCGTGTACAGAAGCAGTATGGCGCCGAAGACGATGTAGAGGATGTTCGAGGCGGTGATGAACCCGAGGATGCTCGACGCGGCGATCCACGTCGGAGACATCCCCCACCCGACGATTCCCGCGCCGATGGCGACGAGCCACGCCACCGGCATCGCCCGCGTCGCGGGCCAGTAGAACCCGACCATCAGAACGGCGATGGTGGCGAGTGGAAGCACCGCGAGCAACAGTTGCGTCATGGTCGCCATCAGGAACCACCCCCGTTGTCCGCTTCGGCGAGTTCGTTCCTGCCCGATGCTGTCGCCCAGTCGATCCTGTGTCTGGGTAACATCACCCTATGTAACAGTAGTTAATGATAAACATCTGTCGTTAACGGTTCCCAATCTGATCATTCTGTCGAGTAATCCTGTCCATCGCTGAGGCGACAGTTCGACTCGCGGACGGCGCGGGTGCGCCGCGTTCGGCCCGACCCGAAGAACCAACTACTCCGATTTGCAACTGCGTTACATGATGACTGACACGGCCGCGACGTTCGAGGACTCGCTCGAACGTCTCGACGTCGACTGGACGCACGCCGCCGCAGGGGACGTTCCCGAAGTGCTGGAATCGGTCTGTTCGGCCCCCACCGTGGGCGTTCCGCTCCCGTTCGACGGCGTCTCGCTCCCGGAGTGGGTGAACGACGACCCGTCTCCGAGCGACCTTCGCGAGGCCGACACCGGCGTCACCGCCGCCGGTATCGGTATCGCGGACTACGGGAGCGTCGTCCTTCCGGCGACGCCCGAGGGGACCGAACCGGTGAGTCTGTTCTCCGACACGCACGTGACCGTCCTCCGGACGTCGGACATCGTCCCCGGGATGCCGGACGCTTTCGGGTGGTTGGGCGAGGAGTTCCGCGCCGGAAACGACTCCGCCATAATCGCCACCGGACCGAGCGCTACCGCGGACATGGGCGCACTCGTGAAAGGGGCCCACGGCCCGAAAGACGTCCACGTGGTGATGCTCGATGAGTAAGGGCGACTCCAGAGAGGCGAAGGCGTCCCACATCCGGCAACTGCTCGAAACCGAGGGCGACGCCGTCGCGCGGAACACCCGCGGGTTCAACGCCGGTCGGTACGACTCCGTCTCCCGCCTCGACGACTACGAGGAACTGAAACAGGAGGCTCGCGCCATCAAAGAAGACGCCATCGAACGCCTCCCCGAACTGATAGACGAACTCCGCGATACCGTAGAAGAGAACGGCGGAACGCTGTACCTCGCGGAGGACGCCGAAGACGCGAACCGCTACGTGAGCGAGGTGTGCGACGAGAGGGACGCAGAGCGCGTCGTGAAGTCGAAGTCGATGACGTCAGAGGAGATAGACGTGAACGAGGCGCTCGAAGCCGAGGGGGTGGACGTGGTGGAGACCGACCTTGGCGAGTGGGTCCTGCAGGTCGCCGCGGAGGCGCCCTCCCACATCGTCGCGCCCGCCCTCCACAAATCCCGCGAGGGCATCGCGGACCTGTTCAACGAGACGTTCGAACCGGAGGAACCGCTCGAAACCGCGCAGGAACTGACGATGTTCGCCCGCGAACATCTCGGAACGCTCATCGAGGACGCCGACGTGGGCATGACGGGCGCGAACTTCATCACCGCCGATACGGGCACAGTCGCACTCGTCACGAGCGAGGGTAACGCCCGAAAGAGCCTCGCGGCGACGGACACCCACGTCGCCGTCGCGGGCGTCGAGAAGGTGATTCCGACGGTCGAGGACCTCCAACCGTTCGTCGAACTCATCGGACGGTCCGGGACGGGCCAAGATATCACCTCGTACGTCTCGCTTCTCACGCCGCCGATGGACTCTCCGACCGTCGATTTCGACGACCCGGACACGCCGGTGACAGAGGCTGAGACGGACCGAGAGTTCCACCTCGTGCTCATCGACAACGGGCGCATGGAGATGCGCGAGGACGAACACCTCGAAGAGACGCTCTACTGCATCCGGTGTTCCGCGTGTTCGAACTCGTGTGCGAACTTCCAGAGCGTCGGCGGCCACGCCTTCGGCGGGGAGACGTACTCCGGCGGCATCGCCACCGGGTGGGAGGCCGGAATCGAGGGCCTCGACACCGCATCGGAGTTCAACGACCTCTGTACGGGCTGTTCGCGGTGCGTCAACGCCTGCCCCGTCGGGATAGACATCCCGTGGATAAACACCGTCGTCCGCGACCGGATAAACCGCGGCGAGAGCCGCGAACTCGACTGGCTGGTCGAAGGGTTGACGCCCGACGAGGAGTCCGGCGGCGTCGACCTGCAAAAGCGGTTCTTCGGCAACTTCCGGACCGCCGCGACGGTCGGAAGCGCCCTCGCGCCGGTGTCGAACTGGGCGGCGAACCTCGGCGTCGCGCGGACGGTGATGGCGAAGACCCTCGGCATCGACGAGCGACGAGACCTGCCGGAGTTCCGGCGCGAGACGCTGAAAAAGTGGTTCGAGAAGCGCGGCGGGGCGGACGCCTCGGAGAAGCGAGCGACGACGCCGCGAGCAGAGCGCGGTTCGGCGGCCGACGGCCCCGTCCGGCGCGCCGTCCTCTACCCCGACCTGTACACGAACCACGTCCAGGTCGAACGGGGGAAAGCGGCCGTCAGAGCGTTGGAAGCGCTCGGCGTCGCCGTCGTCGTCCCGGACGTGGCCCCCTCGGGCCGGGCGCCCCTCTCGCAGGGGATGATTGCGACGGCGAAGAAACAGGCCCGCGAGGTGTCCGACGGACTCGGAGCGTACCTCGACGACGGGTTCGACGTCGTCGTCGTCGAACCGTCGGACCTCGCGATGTTCGACCGCGAGTACGAGAGACTCCTCCCCGCGGCGTCCCAGCGTCGCCTCTCCGAACGCTCCTACGAGGTGATGGAGTACGTCTTCGGACTGCTCGAAAACGGGGCGGACGCCGACGCGCTTTCGTCGCCCGACCCCGGCAAAGCGGACGTCGCCTACCACAGTCACTGCCAGCAACGAACGCTCGGACTGGAGGGACACACGGAGGCGGTGCTCGAACGCCTCGGCTACGACGTTCTCACCTCGGACGTCGAGTGCTGCGGGATGGCGGGGTCGTTCGGCTACAAATCGGAGTACTACGAACTCAGCATGGACGTCGGCGACGAACTCAGACGGCAGTTCGAGACCGAAGAGGCCCGCGACCGAACCGTCGTCGCCTCCGGAACCTCCTGTCTCGACCAACTGGACTCGTTGCTGCGACGGCCCAGCAGACACCCCGTCGAGTTGGTCGCGCCCCGCCCGTGAGAGGCCGGGACGCCGTGCGAGGGAGGGGCGGCCGTTCGCGCCCCGCCGCGAGTCTGACAGTCGTCTGCCACGAACCGACGTGTCACCCGCTGACGCTGTCGACGGCTACGAACTATTAAGTCAAATGCCTCCAAGAGACAGGACATGGACGGGACCCCCGAAGAGATCACGACACTTGTCGGTCGCGAGGTCTACTCCAACAACGGGGTGTTCGTCGGGGAAGTCGAAGATATCCGACTCGACCTCGACCGGCAAACCGTTACGGGACTCGCACTCTCCGCACTCAACGACGAACTGTTCGGAAACCGCATCGCACCCGGGAAGGGCGTGCTCATCCCGTACCGCTGGGTACGCGCCGTCGGCGACGTCATCCTCGTCAACGACGTGGTCGAACGCCTGAAAGAACCGGAAGAAGAAGAAGAAGGCTCGCTGGTCGCCTGACTCCGATTAGCTCCCGTTGCTGCTGTCGGAACTCTCGACGCCCATCCCCTCGAAGAGCTTTCTGCGAACGGCCTCCTCGGTGAGTTGAAGCAGGGTACCGCGGTTGTCCTCGTTCGTCTCGATACCCGTGAAGATGCCGAGCGGAATCTCGACCGACCCCTGCGTCGAGTGGCCACCAGCGTCGCCGATACCCTCGAAGGCGTCCTGCAGGACCTTCCCGATGTTCATCCGGATGTCCTTCGACCGAGCCGAGAGGTAGATTTTCTCGTCCGCGATGCCGAACACCGCCGTCGTCGTGATGCCTTCGAGTTTGAGCAGATGTTGGGCCGCCTGTCCCAACGCGTCTCTGTCGCGGATGAACCCCGCGTTCGAGACGAGGTGACTCCCCTGTACCTCGCGGTTCTGGATGGCCTCCGCGAGCACGTCCAACGTCTCGGCGGACATGGAGGGCGACTCTACCTGTTCGAGGGTGTCGTGGTTGGCGAAGGGGTAGAGATACGCCGCCGCGGTGAGGTCCGCGGGCGTCGTTTCGCGCTTGAAGTCGAGCGTCTCAGCCCGGACTCCGTACAGAAGCGCCGTCGCGACCGCTTCGCTCGGGCTCAGGTCGAACTCCTGGATGTACTTCGTGAGGATGGTCGACGTAGACGAGACGTTCGGTCGAACGTCCATGAATGCGGCGTCTATCTCCTCGTCCGGTTCGAAGTGGTCGATGAAGATGTCTATCTCCGCGTTGACCTCCGGTTCCGAGGACTTCATGTGGTCTACGAGCGCCACCGCGCCGTACTCCGAGAGGGGCGGCGCGTCCGAGAGACGAACGAGTTCGATGCCGAGGAGGTTGACGAACGCGCGGTTCTCCTGGTGACCGATTTCGCCGTCGTAGAGGATATCGGACTCGATACTGTACTCCGACGCGATGGCTTGCAGAGCCACCGCACTCGCGATGGAGTCGGGGTCCGGATTGTCGTGGGTGAGGATGGCGAGTCCGTCTTCCGTCCCTTCGAGGATGTCGGCCAACTGCCGCGCTTTGTACTCCAGTTCGCCCGATTCGAGCGACCGAAGCGCGGAGTCGGCGATGACCTCGGAGGGGTTGATGACGACGTCGGCCCCGAGTTCGGCGAGTTCGTCCTCCGAGACGGGGTCGGAGGCCCGGACGACGATGAACTGCTCGCCGCCGTTCTCCCGGATGGCCGAGACGGCGGCTTTGTTCGCCTCCACGTCCGACGAGAGGATGAGGACCACGTTGCGGTCCGCGACCACCTCCGCGACGGACGGGTCCGCGATGTCGGTCGTCTGTGCGTTCAGGTCTTGGTCGCGGAGCGCCTCGACCCGGCTCTCGTCCTTGTCGAGGATGAGCACGCTCTTGCCCTCCTCCGCTAGCTCCTCGGCCACCGCGTGACCCACACTCCCGCATCCGAGTATGGCGTACGTAGACATCGAGGAGATAGTGACCCCAGCACTCATGTTACTTGCAATTCTGGCGGACGACACTTAACAGCACTCGTTTCGACGAGCGAGCGGAACTCGTCGGGGCCCGCGAGGCGCGATACGACCGCTCGAACGGGGCCGAAAGGAAACACATTTACTTACCCCTCCGTTACGAGAAATTGCGAGGGCCGGTAGCTCAGTTAGGTAGAGCGTCTGACTCTTAATCAGACGGTCGGGGGTTCAACTCCCTCCCGGCCCGTCCTCGGACGGTAATCGGACTGCGGGCGGAGTCGAACGAGACGAGACGAACGAAGTGAGTCTCGGCGTGGTTCAACTCCCTCCCGCCCGTTTTCACTACTCTCGAACTCGGAGCGTCCGCGCCGCCGACCGCACACCGGGTTTCCAGTAAAAATCGCCGGACGGAGGCGTCGTCGGTACGACATTCGCCCTCGTCGTGGTGCCAGACGACCGAAGCGGATCGTTCTTCTCACCGTCGTAGCGGAGACGTCGGTTGCACCGACGTTCGGCGCGGTTCCGTCAGGACTGGACCGTCTCTGGCTGTTCGTGCGTCTCGTCGCCGGGAGCGTACGTCTGCTCTGCGCCGTACTCCGTCCGCGAGGACGACGTGTCCCGCGTGTTTCGGTCGTCGCCGAGTTCGACGGCGCGCCACGCGTTCCCGCGCATCCCGACCGCTTCCGTCTCCAGCGGAACCGTCGTCCCCGCGGGTAACCGTTCGAGTGCGTCTCTGACGTCGCTCGATCCGTACTCGACTATCTGTCGCACTTCGTTTCCGGACTCGACTCTCACCGTCATCGCGCCGTGGTCGTTCATCGGCCGGACGATTCGGACGTCGGTGACCGCCCGTGTCGCCGGAGTGACGTGTCGGCTCACACTGTCTTCTCTCGGAACCGACCACAATAAACGCTATTCTGACAACAACGCGTTTATCGCCGGAAATTAAGAGTCTAGACGACGATAATGAGGGTTTTACTTCTCCTCGTCGAGGAGTTCGTCGAGAAGCGTCTCCAGACTGTAGTTCTGTAGCGCCCGGTGACTGTCCCGGAGCGTCGAGATGACGAACGTGGAGTTCGTCCGTTGGACCTCCTCTATCGTCTCGAAGTCGGTGATGAGTCGCTCGACCATCTCCCTGCCCGAGAGATGCGCGACGACGATGAAATCCGTCTCACCCATGGTGAAGTACGCCTGCGTCACGCCTTCGACGTCGAGAATCTTCTCTTCGAAGTCGTGGTGCGACCCGCTGTAGTCCGCGAGAATCTCGACGAGAACGGTCACGTCGAGTCCGACCTTCTCTATGTCCAAATCGTACAGGTCGTTCTCGATGACGCCCGCATCGCGGAGATTGTTGAGTCGGTAGTGGATCGTCGAGACGGGGATGTCGGTCTCCTCGTGGAGTCTCTCGGGACTCCCCGTCTCTAAGTCGGATATCGCCTTCAACAGGCGGATGTCTCGTTCGTCCATGACCAGTTGCGAGAGGATACGTCTCCGGTCGCTTAACATCCACCGCTATCGGACGCGTCGTCAACCGGATTACACGTTTCTCCCACGCTCTACTATTGTATTGATCTTTCAGGACCTAATAGGGCATTTCTTTGTGTGTGAATCCAATTCAATGGAGGTACGTTGTAGTCAGGTTTAACAACGACCGTCTCAGATGGAGAAATACATCGATGAATCCACTCGCTCGATTCGGTTCTGCAGGACGCGACGCGGCGTTGTTTCTCACGCTCGCGTGCTTCTGGGGCACCTCGTTCGTCGCTATCGAAGTCGGACTACCGTACTTTCCGCCGATGCTGTTTGCGGCCATCCGGTACGCGGCGGCGGGTGCGATTATCCTGGGCTACGCTGCCGTCTCGGCCGACCGCCTTCTCCCGCGCGGGCGTGACGAGTTCCTGAGCGTCGCCATCGCCGGCGGTCTGATAATCGCCGCCTATCACGCTCTCCTCTATCTCGGTCAGATGCACGTTCCGGGCGCCGTCTCCTCGGTGGTCGTCAGCCTCTCTCCGGTACTGACGGCCGTCTTCGCGGCCATCGTCCTCGACGAGTCGCTGGACCGATTCGGCGTGCTCGGCTTTCTGCTCGGCATCGCGGGCGTCGTCGTCGTCGCGGACCCCGACCCGGCGAACCTCCTGTCTGCGGACATCCTCGGTATCGGCCTCATCTTCCTCGGATGCGTGACGTTCGCCTTCGGGGCCGTCATCGGCCGTCCGCTTCGGGTGAGTCTACCGACGGAGTCGATGCAGGCGTGGGCGATGCTCCTCGGCGCGGTCATCCTCTTCGGAGCGTCGTTCGCCCGCGGCGAATCCGTCGCGAGCGTCGAGTGGACGGTCCCCGCCGTCGCCTCGCTGGCGTATCTGACGCTCGTCTCCGGCGTCGTCGCCTTCCTCATCTACTTCACCCTCTTGGACCGCGTCGGCGCGACGGAGGTGAACCTCATCGGATATCTCGAACCGGTCGTCGCCTCGACGGTGAGTTGGGCGATTCTCGACCACGCTATCAGCGGGCAGACGCTCGTCGGCTTTCTCGCCGTCTTCGCCGGGTTCGCACTCGTAAAGCGCGACGCCTTCCGCGCGCGCCTCGGACTGGGTGATTCGCCGTCGCCCTCCACGTCGTCGCACGGTTACGACGCCGACTGACCGGCGTACTTCCGCCGCCGCCAGCTTTCGTGAACCCGGTGGTCTTCGTCGGCGGTCCCTTCGCTCGTTTTGACGTTTGTACCCTCCTCGTCGTCCTCGGCGCGACTTCGAAGGGACGCACTCACCGACGGTGAGGCTCCCGCGTCCCTAGTGTCAATACGCTCTCACGCGTACCGAACGTCATGGACCGACTCAACACTCCGAGAATCCAGAAGTTCCTCTCGTCGCCCCTCGGCGCGGTGACGGCCACAGGCCCGTTCGAGTCGCTGAAGATGCGTTCGCTCCCGCGGCAGTTCGCCGGATACCGCCTCCGCGCGGCGGCGGACGTCGCCCTCGGGTCGGGTCCCGAGGCGTTCCTCCGCGAGGCGGACGCACCTCCCGCCCCGCATCTCCACGACAGAATCGAGGCGGCACTCGCGCGGTACGCCGAGGTTCGCGAGGCGTACGAGGAGGTGACCGAACGCTGGGAGGCCGTCTTCTGGGGCGACGCTGACGCCGGACCGGACCGACGCGTCGCACTCGAACGCGAGCGACGCCGAATCTCCGATGCGCACGCCCGCCCGGACGACCTGTTCGGGTTCATCGCGCGCGACCACCACGTCCCGCCGGTGAAGTACGACGTGCCGGACCCCAGCGACGCCGCGGGAAAGTGGGCGCGGGAACTCGCGGACCCGGACCGTCTCTACGGCTTTTCGGACGCCACCGTGACGGAGGCGCTCCCGCGCGTCACCCGGTCTGCGACGGTCCACGGCCCGGGGACGACGGAGTTCAGACTGCGGTTCGAGACGCCGGCGTTACACGTCGGCGACACCGCCACCGCCCGCGTCTACGAACCGGACGACGCGGAGGGGGACCTGCCGACGTTCGTCTTCTACGGCGGACTGGCGTCTCTCGGCGACCTGGCCGGCTACTGGCCCGAAGAGGAGGCCGTGGGTCGCCGCCTCGCCCGAGAGGGGTACCGCGTCGTCCTCCCCGACGCGCCGTGGCACGCCCACCGCGAACCGCGCGGGCGGTACAGCGGCGAACCGTACCTCGCACGCGCGCCGGTGGGGATGTTCGAACTCTACGCCGCGGCGTCGAAGGAGGCGGGCGTCTTCGTCGACTGGGCGCGGACGGAGGGCGCACCCCGCGTCGGCGTCGGCGGCCTCAGTCTCGGCGGCACCGTCGCCCTCCACGTCGCCGGGCACTGTGACCTGTGGGCCGAGTCGATGCGGCCGGACTTTGTCGCTCCGATAGGGATGCCGGGCGCGATAGACCAGACCATCACGTCGAGTCGGTTGGGCGACGCCGTCGAACTCGGCGACGCCCTCTCTGCGGCCGGATGGACGGGCCGCCACCTTCGGGAGTTCGCTCCCCTCCTCAATCCGCCCGCGGACCCGGCGCTCGACCCCGAACGGATACTCGTCGTCTACGGATCCGACGACGACGTCGCTCCGACGGAGACCGCAGAGGCCCTCGTCCGCCGGTGGCGACTCCCGCGCCGAAACGTCTCCGAGTGGGACGGGGGACACTTCGGCGTCCTCTCTCGACTGATTCGGGGCGACGCGTACCAACGGACGGTGGCGCGCGAACTCGACCGGCAGACGGCGCGGGCGGAGACGGCTCCGACCGTCTGAGAGACCCAAAAGCGGCTACGGACTCCGTCGGGCGGAGCGCTTCACTCGGGTACGCTCTCAGTCGGGCAGGTAGAAGTCCGACTTCGAGTGGCGGTGCGGCGACGACTCCCTGAGTTTCTTCACTTTCGTCGGTCGCCGGTGACGGACGACGACTACGTCGTAGGAATCGTCCGCGGCGACGTTGCGCCCGACGCTGCTCACCGGCGACACGATGCGTCCGGCGTTCTCGCTGCCGACGAACACCATCGAGGCGCCCTCCTCTTCGGCCGTTCGCCGCAGTTCCCGCGCTATCGTCCCCGCGGGGGCGAACCGGTCTACGACCTCGTGTCGAAAGTCGGCGCTCGGACAGAGTTCGACGACCCGCCGGTGCAGTTTTGAGACGACGGACGACATCTCGAACGCCTCGTCGGGGCCGAGCCATCCGTGTTCTCGGGCGTAGTCGCGGTTCCTGTTCGGAATCACCGCGACGGCTACCACGTCTTCCTCGAAGACCGATGCGAACTCCACCGCCCGGACGAGAGCCGCCTCGGCCAGTTCCGACCCGTCGAAGGGCACGACGAACGTCATACCGCTAGCTTCGTCCGTCTCGATTAAAATTCGCTCGTTCTGACATTCGACGGTGGTCTCTCCTCCGCCGGACGTAGGGGGACGGCCGACCCCGCCGCGCTAGGTTCTCAATTAGAAACTGTTTCACCCGCTAGCTCGGGCGTAATCGACCGACCGAGGCGGGAACGATCCGAGCGCAGGGAGGGCCGTTCTCGACTGTTTCACTCCTCCAACCGTCGGCGGCGTTTATCCGTTCTCTCTCCGTTTGCGAACGATACACAGCCCCGGCGCGGACGCCGGGAGGTGCCCCGAATGCAAGACCACGAACGAGCCGCGGAACGTCGGACGGCGAGCATAGTTTCGGAAATCAAACGCCACCTCCGGCGTGCGGTTGCGAAGGCGTCCGTCGCGCTGACCGGATTGACGCTCGCCTTCCTGCTCACGCCGGTGTGGTGACCCGTTCCGAGACGGCGAACGCCCGCCCCTCCGCGCGCGGACGAATCGACGGGGCGGGTTCTACTCGTCGATGAAGTCGGGTTCGAGGCGTTTCTCCCCGTACTCCGCGCCGAGGTGGTCGCGGAACGCATCGACCGCGACGTCCTGTTTTTCGCGCTCCTTCCGGTCGCGCACGGAGATGGTCCCGGCCTCCTCCTCGTCGCCGCCGACGATGACCATGTACGGGACGCGGTCGTCTTGCGCCTCGCGAATCTTCCGGCCGAGCGTCCACGACCGGTCCTCGACGCTGACGCGGAAGTCGCCGAGTTCGTTTTTCACGCGGTGGGCGTAGCCGAGTTGGTCGTCGCTGATGGGGAGGATGCGGACCTGTTCGGGCGCGAGCCAAAGCGGGAACCGCCCGTCGAAGTGCTCTATCAGCACCATGAAGAACCGCTCGTAACTGCCGTAGAGCGCGCGGTGGATCATCACCGGGCGGTGTTCCTCGTTGTCCTCGCCCGTGTAGGTGAGGTCGAACCGTTCGGGCATGTTGAAGTCCACCTGCACCGTCGGTCCGTCCCAGTGACGGCCGAGGGCGTCCTCGAACGAGAAGTCTATCTTCGGTCCGTAGAACGCACCGTCTCCCGGTTCGAGGTCGTAGTCGATGTTCTGGCTCTCCAGTACCGACCGGAGTTGCGTCTCTGCCTGTTCCCATATCTCGTCGCTGCCGACGGACTTCTCGGGGCGCGTCGCGAGGGCGACGTGCGCGTCCAGACCGAACGTCTCCAGCACCTCGAAGATGGAGTCCATCACCTGTCGAATCTCCTGTTCTATCTGTTCGGGGCGACAGAACAGGTGACCGTCGTCGATGGTGAACGACCAGACCCGCGAGAGACCAGACAGTTCGCCGCGTTGCTCTTTGCGGTAGACCTTCCCGTCTTCGAAGTAGCGGACCGGCAGGTCGCGGTACGACCACGAGTGTTGGTCGAAGATGGTGGCGTGGCCCGGACAGTTCATCGGCTTCAGGCCGTACTCCTCGTCGTTGACGTCGAGGAGGAACATGTCGTCGACGTAGTTGTCGTAGTGGCCCGACTTCTTCCACAGTTCCGTCCGGAACAGGTGCGGCGTCTCGACGGGTTCGTAGTCGGCGTCGAGGTTCAGCGACTCGGCGTAGCCGGACAGTTCGTTGAGGATGCGCTTGCCGTTCGGGTGGTAGAGCGGAAGCCCCGGCCCCGTCGTCTCCGGGATGGAAAAGAGGTCCATCTCGCCGCCTATCTTCCGGTGGTCGCGCTCTTCGGCCTCCGCGCGCCGTTCGAGGTACGCGTCCAAGTCGGACTCGGACTCGAACGCCGTCCCGTAGACGCGCGTCAGCGTCTCGTTTTCCTCGTCGCCGCGCCAGTACGCAGAGGAGATGTTGAGCAGTTCCACCGCGCCGATTTCGCCCGTGGACTCGACGTGCGGGCCCGCACATAGGTCCTCGAACTCGCCCTGCACGAAGAAGGAGACGGGGTCCTCGTCGGCCGCCTCGTTCTCCAAGATGTCGAGTTTGTACGGGTTGTCCTCGTACTTCTCTACGGCCTCCTCGCGGGAGAGACGTTCGCGCTCGATGTCGAGGTCCTCCTCGACGATGTCGCGCATCTCGTCTTCTATCTCTTCGAGGTCCTCTTGATCCAGGTCCACGCCGGTTACGTCGTAGTAGAACCCCTCGTCGGTCGGCGGTCCGATGGCCAGTTTCGCCTCCGGATACAGTCGCTGAAGCGCCTGCGCGAAGACGTGCGCGGCCGAGTGGCGGAGCACGTCCAGATACTCGTCGCTCTGGTCGGTGACGATGACGACGGTGGCCCCGTCGTGGACCGCCGAGGCCTTGTCGACGAGTTCGCCGTCGACGACGCCCGCGACGGTGTCCGACCCGAGGCCCGGCCCGATTTCGTACGCGACGTCTTCGACCGTCGCCCCCTCCTCGACGGGTAACTCCGTGCCGTCGGGGAGCGTTACAACGATTTCACTCATATGCGTCCCGAGTCGGAGCGTACGAATAAGTGTTTTCGAGTGCCGCCACGGGGTCGCACGGACGAGCGACCGACGGCAAATCGACCGGTCCTCAACGGACATTCCCTGTTAAACAACACAGTCTCCGGTTAGTGTAAAATATATTTACAGGACGCAGCTCGGATATAGAGAAGATGGACGAATCATCTCCGTCGCGTCGGGAGACGCTTTTGGGCGCCGGTGCCGTACTCGCGGTAGCCGGCGGCGGCGGCGTTCTCGGACACCTTTTCAGCTCCGACGATTCCGGCCAATCCGACGACGCTGACGACTCGGGACAGTCCGAACGCACAGCGGACTCCGGGCAGTCTGACAGCACGACGGATTCGGGTCAGTCCGACGACGCCGACGACTCCGGGCCGCCCGACGACGGACCGATCACGGCCTGTTCGTTCAATATCTTGCACGAAACCTCGAACAGCGACCACCCGTGGGAGTCGCGTCGGCCCCGCGTCACCGAGGCTATCGGCGGACTCGAACCCGGCCTGTTGGGTATCCAAGAGGCCAAACCCGGGCAGTTTTCGGACCTCAGAGAGGCGTTTCCCGACTACGAGTGGTACGGCATCGGCCGCGAGGGTGGCGAGGAGAGCGAGGCCGTTCCCGTCGCGTGGGCGACGAACCGCTTCGAGATGCGAGAGACGGGAGAGTTTTGGCTCTCGCCGACGCCCGAGAAGCCGAGTATCGGATGGGCGGCCCGGTACCCCAGAATATCGACGTGGGCGAGTCTCACCGACACGGCGACGGGAACCGACATCTGGTTCTGCAACGCTCACGTCTCCTCTGCCAGTTGGAGGACTCGCCGGAACTCGGCCGAACTGATTCGACAGCGAGCGGTCGAACGGACGAAGAACGGCGAAGTCCCGGTCGTCAGTATCGACCTCAACAACGAGCCTTCGACCCCCTCCTACGAGAGCATCACGGGACAGACGGACGCCGGTTCGAGTCCCGTCGTCGACGGCCGCACGGCGGCCGACGAAGCGTCGGTACGCGGCCCCGAGAAGACCTATCACGCGTTCACTAACGAGCCGAAAGAACGGTTCGACTACGTCTTCACTCCGAAGTCGGCCGACGTGCACGAGTACCGGACGCTCGAAGTGCGAGAGGGCGGATACCGCTCCGATCACCTGCCCGTCGCCGCGACCTTCGAACTCTGACGGAACTGCACCTCGTCTCGACGCTCCGGCCCGAACGGGAACGGACGAACGGTCGGAACTCCGGCGTCGCCGATTCCAGCGCTCGACGAACCCTCCGTCGGGTCGCTCTCGACTGAAACTGTGCCTCCCGCTACTATCAACGAGAATAGATATACATATCTCCGGCGAGAAACTTTTTCGCGGTGGAAGCGGACGAACAATCGTTATGAATGTCGGATGCTTGTCACGACGTGAAGCGCTCGTCGGTGTCGGAACCGCCATCGGTGCGGTCGGTGGTCTGGGTCTCGCGGGGAGCGTCTCCGCCGACGAGACGACGGAGTTCGAGCAACCGGACGACGAGGGAACGCTCGCGGCCTGTTCGTTCAACGTCCGGTACGACAATCCGGAAGACGACTACCCGTGGGGGTCGCGTCTCCCGCGGGTCGCCGAGACGGTCGATCAGATCGACCCCGAACTGCTCGGCGTCCAAGAGGCTCAGCCGAACCAGTTCGCCGACCTGAGAGAGACGGTGACCGGCTACGAGTGGTACGGACTCGGCCGCGACGGAGACGACGAGAGCGAAGCCGTCCCGATAGCGTGGTACTCGGATCAGTTCGAACTGCGGGACAAGGGCGTGTTCTGGCTCTCGCCGACGCCCGACGAACCGAGCGTCGGGTGGGGAGCCGAGAACCCGCGCATCTCGACGTGGGCGAGTCTGACCCACGACGAGACGGGCGCGGACATCTGGTTCTGCAACACTCACTTCTCCCACGTCGATGCGGAGGCCCGCCGCGAGTCGGCCGCCATCATCCGAAAGCGGGCAGAACAGCGCTCGGAGAACGGCGAGATGGTCGTCATCACCGGCGACCTCAACTCGGTCCCGACGGCCCCGCCGTACCACGTCCTCACGGGTCAGACGGGGTCCGCCGGGTCGAGTCCCGTCGTGGACGGCCGCCGCGAGGCGGGGACGACATCGGTGTACGGTCCGTGGGGTACCTTCCACGGCTTCACCGACGAGTTACGGGACCGAATCGACTACGTCTTCACTCCCGCGGAGGCCGAGGTACTCCAGTATCGGACGCTCGGAATCCGCGAGGGGGCGTACCGTTCCGACCACCTCCCTATCGTCGCGCACTTCGAGCCCTGACGGTCCGAGGCGCACTCTCCGCGCGGAAGCGGTCTCCGACGGTCGCTCCCCGACCACACGCTTAACTGCCGTGCCGCGGAGATTCCGGTATGCGATTCGAGAGACAGAGCGGCGTCTTCATGCACCTCACTTCGCTGCCCGGACCGCACGGAGTCGGTGACTTAGGAGACGGCGCTCGGACGTTCGTAGACTGGCTCGACTCGGCGGAGCAGTCGCTGTGGCAGTTCTGTCCGCTCGGCCCCACGTCGTCCGTCCTCGGCAACTCACCGTACCAATCCTACTCGGCGTTCGCCGGCAACCCGCTTCTCGTCAGTCTCGAACGACTGAGAGAACGGGGCTACCTGACCGACGACGACGTCGAACCCGTTCCCGACTTCTCGGACCACGAAGTGGAGTACGAACGCGTCGGCGACTACAAGCGCGAGAAACTCCGGGCGGCGTACGACCGATTCGAGTCCGAGGCGTCGGACGACGAACGCGAGGCGTTCGAACGGTTCCGCGAGCGAGAGTCCTCGTGGCTCTCGGGGTACGCCCTGTTCATGTCGCTCCGCACGCGGTACGACGGCGCGTGGGTGGACTGGCCACAGGAGATCAGAACGCGGGACGAAGCGACGCTCGAACGCCTCCGCGAGGAACTCTCAGAGGAGATTGCCTACCGCGAGTTCGTCCAGTTCGTCTTCGACAGGCAGTGGCGCGACCTGAAGGAGTACGCGAACGACCGCGGCGTGCGGTTGGTCGGTGACCTGCCCATCTACGTCGCCCTCGACAGCGCAGACGTCTGGACCGCCCCGGAGGCGTTCGACCTGACCGAGGAGAACGAACCCGCCGTCGTGGCGGGCGTCCCGCCGAACCCCGGCGACGACGGCCAGTCGTGGGGAAACCCCCTCTACGACTGGGAGTACCTCCGCGAGAACGACTACGACTGGTGGATGGACCGACTGAAACGGCTCTTCGAACTCGTCGACGTCACCCGCATCGACCACTTCAAGGGGTTCGACGAGTACTGGGCCATCCCCGCGGACGAACCGCCCTCTGCGGGCGAGTGGCGCGACGGGCCGGGCGCGGAGTTTTTCGAGGCCGTCGAACGCGAACTCGGTGACCTGCCGTTCGTCGTCGAGGACCTGGGGTTCCTCGACCAAAGCGTCGTGAGCCTCCGCGACCGGTTCGACTTCCCGGGCATGCGCGTCCCCCAGTACGCCGGGTGGTGCGAACAGGGCCACATGTACCAACCGATGCACTACCCCGAGAACTGCGTGGCTTACACCTCGACGCACGACACGAACACCCTCGTCGGCTACTACGAGGACCTCCCGGACGACCAACGGGACTGTCTCAACTACAACATCGGCGCTGACGGATCCGAGATTCACTGGTCGATGATCGACGCCGTCTGGCGGTCTAACGCCGTCCTCGCGTTCACGACGATGCAGGACGTCCTCGGACTCGGGGCCGAAACGCGGTTCAACGTCCCCGGCACCGCGGAGGGCAACTGGCGGTGGCGGTGCACCGAAGACAGGTTCGACGCCGACTGTGCGAACCGCCTCGCGAGTCTGACCGACGAACACATCCGCGATTGAACCGCCGGTCGAATCCGCGACGAACTCGGACCCGTCGGATGTCCGGACGATGCGCGGAATTATCTCGTCTACTGTCGTAGGCCGCGGCAGTGACCCGACGTGACCGCCGGACCGCCGGCGACTCTCTCGCCGCGGTATCTCCCTCTCTGCCGAACGGACTCGCGGATTTCGAACCGACTCGTCTCGAACCCACTCGTGCCGAACCGACCGGTGTCGCACCCCGCGGTGAACGCTCACCGCGGACGCTCGCCTCCGAATCAGACTCTTCCTCTGAGGACTGGAACCTGCGACGCGGAGTTCGGTAGTTTCTCTTGTCGCACAGCAGATATTCTCCCGTGTCAACACGACGACTCGGGTACGGTTCGCTGGCGCTCGCACTCGTATTCAGTTTCGCGGCGGCGTTCGTCGCGGCGACGGCACTGTTCGGCGACGCGACTCTGGGCGACCAGACCCTGAACGCCGTCGTCCGGAAGGTGCTCACCGTCGGAACGGTTCTCTCCTCTGCCTACGGCGTGTACGCTCTCGTCACGTACGCTATCAGCGGGCGTTTTGAGAGCAAACGCCGCGTCCACGACGCGCGGAACGTGCTTCGGCTCTGCTTCGGCGCCGTCGCCGCCGTCGGCGTCCTCGGCGTCCTCACCGAGGAGTGGGTCGGGGTGCTGTTCTCACTCGGGGTGGTCGGGTTCGCCATCACCTTCGCCCTCCAACAGCCGATTCTCTCTCTCATCGGCTGGTTCTACATCATGCTCAAGCGGCCGTTCGCCGTCGGCGAGCGAATCGAAGTCGAGGAGACCCGCGGCGACGTCATCGAGGTTGGATTTCTCGCGACCGAACTGTGGGAGATTCACGGCCACCTCGTCACCACGAACCAACCGTCCGGCCGGGTGGTCACGGTTCCGAACTCGCAGTTTCTCACCTCGCAGGTGAAGAACTACTCGACGCTGTTCGAGTACGTCTGGAGCGAGTTGACGGTGCAGGTGGCGTACGAGACAGACCTCGCGTTCGCCCGACAGACGATGGCCGACGTGGCCGACGACTACCTCGGCGACGAGATGGAGGACGCGATAACGATGTACCGGCGACGACTCGCGCAGACCCCCGTCGACCTCGACGTTCCCGACCGGCCGACGGTGAACATCGTTCAAAAGGAGTCGTGGGTCGAACTCCACCTCCGGTTTCTCTCGCCCCCGCGCGGCGTGACGGGGACCAGAAACGCCCTCTACGAACGTATCTTCGAGGAGTTCGACGAACACGACGAGCGAATCAAGTTCCCCCTCGGGCGCAACCGCTGACCCGCCGGGGGTCGGTCCGCCTCCGAAGCGGGCATCGAAACCCCGAAGCGGTCCGCGTCCGTCTCTCGGCACGATGGAGTTCGAGACCGGTTCCCTCGCGTGTTCCGACCTGGACGGCCCCTTCGACCTGCAGGCGACCGTAGAGAGCGGTCAGTCCTACCTCTGGGACCGCGCGGACGGTCGGATGTACGACTCGATGGACGTCCACGGCGGCGAGGCGTGGTACGAGACGGTCGTCCCGCCGATAGAGGACGTCTCCGACGAACGGATGGTCGTCCGCGTTCGACAACTCGACGACAGACTGGAGTGGGAGGCGACGGGCGACGCGGTGCCCGTCCTCACGCATCTCCTCCGTCTCGACGACGACTTGGACGCGATATACGAGACGACGCCCGACGACCCCTTGCTCGAACGCGCCTACGACGCCTACGAGGGGATGCGCCTCGTCCGCGACCCGCCGTTTCCCTGTCTCGTCTCCTTTATCTGCTCGGCACAGATGCGCGTCTCTCGCATCCACGGGATGCAGATGGCACTCGCGGAGTCGTACGGCGACGAACTCGAAGTCGAGGGCCGGACGTTCGACGCGTTCCCGTCGCCGGACCGTCTCGCGGACCGGACCGAGGCGGAACTCCGAGAACTCGGACTCGGATACCGCGCGCCGTACGTTCAGCGCACCGCAGAGATGGTCGCGGGCGGCGACGACCCCGCCGACGCCGTCGGTATGGAGTACGAGGCGGCCCGAGAGCGCCTGACGCGGTTCGTCGGCGTCGGCGACAAAGTGTCCGACTGCGTTCTGCTTTTCTCGCTCGGATTCCTCGAAGCCGTCCCCCTCGACACGTGGATTCAGTCCGCCATCGCCGACCACTACCCCGACTGCGACCGCGGGTCGTACCGAGAGACGTCGCGGGCGATTCGACGCCGACTCGGCGGTCGGTACGCCGGGTACGCCCAGACGTACCTCTTTCACTACCTCCGCGGCGGCGGGGCCTGAGACCGATTTCGCGGCGGCGACCGCTCCGCTTGCGACGCTTCAGCCCGCTCTCGGCTCTCCCGCCGTTCTGGACTCTCTGGCCGTCCTGAGACTCGGTTCTCGCGAGGTTCGGGCGAAGTTTCTTGCCGCAGGCAGCGCAACATTCGAACATGGATTGTCGAGTCGTCGTCGAGGCCGCAGTCCCGGTGTACGACGTCGAAACGCCCGACGAAGCCATCCGAATCGCCATCTCGAAGACGGGCGAGATGCTCAATCCGGACCTCAACTACGTCGAGATAAACATGGGGTCGCGAACCACCCCGTCGGGCGAAGAACTACCCCCCGCGTTCATCGCCGCCGACGAAGCCCTCGTCGCCCTCGAACTGGAGATGACCGTCTTCAACGTCGAACAGGAGGAACACGCCTCGCGCATCGCGCGCAAAGAGATCGGACAACTGTTAGAGAACGTGCCGCTGAAAATCCTCTCGGTCGAAGAGATACCCGACGAGGGCGCGGACGACGACGGTGAGGAGTCAGACGACGCCGCCACCGACGACGGCGACGACACCGCGGACGACGACGATCTGATCCCCGAGTTCGAGGAACTCGTCGACGACTCCTGACTCCTCTCGCGGCGGTTAAGAAGGGTATAACCAAACGTTTTGCACACACGTATCGTACCGGTGCGGCGCCGTGCCACTCTCGACGCACGGCTTTCTCGGCGTCGTCACTCGCGGACGTGACTGCTGGAGGAACAGCTTTCCGTTGTTCTCTCAGTCGGCCTTCGGAGCAACGCGTTCCTGCGTTGTCTCTTCGAACGACGAGGTGATACCTTTCGACAGTTTGAACACGGCCGCCTTGTGATCGGTCTTGGACTTGTGGATAGATGTCGGTCGGACGCCAAGTTCGTTGTAGGCAGTAAGTGGAACGTCGTCGTCTTCCCACTTCTCCACGTGGCTGTGTACTTCTGCGAGCAGGCCGTGCAGGTGGATGAGCTCCTGCTTCTTCATGAGCAGCAGTTTGTTACAACCGGAGGATTATATTACTATCTTGACTCGCGTTAACACACTCCTACCAGAATCCGGCGGAGTAGCCGGTTAATTCAGGCGATTTCTGTTTCTTCGATCGTGAAGGTTATCGTTGGTTATTAGCCATTTAACACCGACGCGAACGTTTTAGGGAGCGTAACCCTTCACGGCGAATATGGACTACGAAGACACTCTCGACCGGGCCCTATCCGAGACGCCGGACGAGGCGGAGGACGCACACCGCTTCGAAGTCCCCGACCCGACGATTCGACAGGAGGGAAACGCGACGGTGTACGAGAACTTCGAGGAGACGTACGACCGCCTCGCGCGCGACCGAGACCACCTGCTGAAGTTCCTTCAGACGGAACTCGGGACGAGTGCGAGCATCGACGCTCGGGGTCGGGCCCGATTTACGGGGTCGTTCAGAGAACGCCGAGTCGCCGACGCCATAGACGAGTACGTGGACGCGTACGTCCGGTGCGACGAGTGCGAGTCGCCGGACACGCGCCTCGTGGACGAACAGGGCGCGACCGTTCTCAAGTGCGACGCCTGCGGTGCGCTATCTCCGGTCCCAGACCAGTAACTCCGCGGCCACTCTCGGCAGTACACCGTTTCTCTCGTTCGTTTCTCACCGGGTCGTCGAGGAGACGCTACTGAAACTGTTTCACCGTCTGTAGGTCGCGTTCGGTCCGCATGAACTCCGCCAGTCGCCGGGTCGCCCCGCAGGCGCCGCAGGTAAAGTTCTTCTTCGGGTCGGACAGATCTGTCGGGGCGGACTCCCAGTCCTTCCGGCATTCGGGACACAACAGCCGAACAAAGGCTTCGACCATGTCATATCTTGACACTCGGCGAGCCAATAAACCTTTCCGCGGGACCGAACCGCGGCGTCGGTTGGCGACGCACCCCGCGGAGAGCCGAGTACCGACGCCTCTGGGGCGTATCTACGAAAGAACAGTAATCGAAGTGAGAAGAGAAGACAGAGAGAGGCTGTGGGGTGGTCTCGGCGTCACCGGACTCCCCGCACCGCTGAGCGATTTACGCGAATATTCCTCGGTCGTCGGCTTCGAGGAGTTCCTTGTAGCGGTTGCGGATGGTGACCTCCGAGATGCTCGCGACGTCGCTGACCTGACTCTGCGTCACCTTCTCGTTCGTGAGGAGGGCGGCCGCGTAAACGGCGGCGGCCGCGAGGCCGACCGGCGACTTCCCGGAGTGGATACCGGCTTCCTTGGCGTTCCGAAGCAGGTGGCGCGCCTGTCTCTCGGCCTCGTCTGAGAGGTCGAGGTCCGAGGCGAACCGCGGGACGTACTGCTCCGGGTCGGCCGGTTGGATTTCGAGCTTCAGTTCGCGGACGACGTATCGGTACGTCCGGGTCAGTTCCATCTTGTCGACGCGAGAGACGCGTTCGAGTTCGTCGAGCGAGCGGGGAGTGCCCGCCTGTCGCGCCGCGGCGTACAGCGCCGCCGTCGCGACGCCCTCGATGGAGCGCCCCGGAAGCAGGTCGTCGCTGAGTGCGCGGCGGTAGATGACCGACGCCGTCTCGCGGACGTTCTCGGGCAGACCGAGCGCGGAGGCCATGCGGTCTATCTCGCCGAGCGCTTGCTTGAGGTTGCGCTCTTTCGAGTCCCGCGTGCGGAATCGCTCGTTCCACGTGCGGAGACGTTGCATCTGCTCTCGCTGGCGCGCGGACAGCGACTTGCCGTAGGCGTCTTTGTTCTGCCAGCCGATGTTCGTCGAGAGACCCTTGTCGTGCATCATGTGGGTCGTCGGCGCACCGACGCGGGACTTCGAGTCGCGTTCCGAGGAGTTGAACGCGCGCCACTCGGGGCCGCGGTCCACTTCGTCCTCTTCGACGACGAGTCCGCAGTCGGTACAGACCGTCTCGCCGTGTTCCTCGTCCGCGACGAGGTCGCCGCCGCATTCGGGGCAGACGTTCTCTTCTTCGGGGTCTATCGTCTGTTCGTCGGTCTGTTCTGTCGGTCGTCGCTCCGTGCTGACGTACTCTCGGATTGTTGTATCGCTCATGGTGTTGGGTGTCGGCGCAGACCCGCCCCGAGGCCGGTGAAAGAGGAGAAAGACGGTGCCCGGACAGGGTGAGTCCTTACTCTTCGTAAGCATCCTGGCTACTTAAATCTTTGCCGGTGTTGCGGGCGCTAAACCGCATCACTACGCCCCAATAAACCGTGTATTACGGGATTTCGGTCGTTCAGATGTTCGAACCAAACGACTACTTATAGCTTTCGACACGATTGTTCGTTACATCCACCCCTCGCGTCGGAAGTACGCAAGCAGGATACCGGAGACGAGAGTCATCCCGAACATCACGGCAGGGTAGCCGAACGTCCACCCGAGTTCGGGCATGTTGTAGGGACTGTCCGCGAAGTTCATTCCGTACACTCCGACGACGAAGGTGAGCGGAATGAATATCGTCGCGACGACGGTCAGGCGCTTCATCACTTCGTTCGTCGACTGCGAGAGGGCGTTGAGGTAGATATCGCGCGCCCCGCGCGCTAAATCGCGGTACGTCTCGGTCAGATCGACCACCTCGACGAGGTGGTCGTACACGTCGCGGTAGTAGCGTTCCGTCTGTTCGCGGACGTACTCGGCGTCCCCGCGCGAGAGGACGGCGATGGCCTCCCGCGTCGGCCAGACGACCTTCCGAAACGACAGCAGGTCGCGTCTGACCGCATTCAACCCCTCCAGCACGTCCTCGTCCGGCCCGGCGAGGACGCCGTCCTCGATTTCCTCTATCGTCTCTCCCACGTCGTCGAGGAGGTCGAAGTAGCCGTCGACGATTCGGTCGGTGACCCTGTACGCGGCGAAGTCCGGACCGTACTGGAGCGTCCGCCCGTCCCGGTTCTCGACGGACTGCCACACCTGCGACACCGCGCTCACCGGCCTCTCTTCGTCGGTTATCGTCACCAGCCACTCCGAACCGACGAACAGTCCGACCGGTCGCGTCCGGACCTCCTCTTCGAACGTCGTCTCTCCGCGGCGGAGGACCGCCGTCTTCACGAGGACGAACGTGTGCGCCGGGAACTCCTCGGTCTTCGGCCGCACGTCGTTTTGGATGTCCTCGACCGCCAACGGGTGGATGCCGAAGATGTCCGTGATTCGTTCGAGTTCCGCGTCCGTCGGGTCGGCGACCCGAACCCACGTCGTCCCGGGGGCGTCGCGCGCGTCCGCGAGATCGGCCTCGGAGTCGATGCGGAACTCCGTCGCGTCGCCGGCGTCGTAGACGAGCGACGAGATCATTCGTCGGTCTCCCCGCCGTAACTCCGTCCGATTGCGTAGAACGTGATTCCGACCATCACGCCGACGACCGACGCGGACCGGCCCGGATACGCCTCGACGGTCCCCGCCGCGTACCCGAGTACCCCCAAGACGGTCAGAAAAGCGCCCACGACCCGCAGGTAGTTCATGTCCGGTACTCACTTCGGGGAGAGAAAAACGTTGTTCGGCCGGTCGGTGGCTCTCGGGCCCGGGGCGAGAGCGCGTCTGCGGCGCGGTCAGTCGGTCAGGCCGGGTGTTGGATGGCCCGCATCATCGAGATGACGTTCTGCTCTTCGCCGTCGAGTTGCTGCGGGTAGATACCCGTCGCGACGACGAAGTCCTCACCGTCGCGGTACTTCGTCACGTGGACGTAGACGTCTATCTCTCGCCCGTCGACGTTCGCCTTCCCGGCGAACTTCGTCACTTCCGTCTCCGTGCCTTGGACGGTGATCGTCTGCGAACTCACCTGACGGACGTCGGAGAGACCGCTGTATCGGTTCTGCATCAGTTCGACGAGGCGCGCGTTCGAGTAGTCGCCGATGGGGTTCATCGTCTGTCCCGCGACTTCGACGGCGGGCGTCGAGATGACGGTGAAGACGCCCAACTTCGCCTCGAAGACGACCAAATCCATCGACTTCTCGTACGTCGTCACCCGGTTTTCGGCGACGACGGTTCGCTCTTGTCCGGCGACTTCGAACGTGCGGTTCACGTCCATCGTTCGAGTTCCATTCGACTCGTACCCGGCGTTCGACGCCACGGACTCCTCGACTGCGGCGGCGTCCGCGGAGAACGTCAGCGGGTCCTCTCCCGTGAGGACGCCGACGCATCCGCTCGTCGAGACGAGTACCGCGACGGCGAGAAACGCTGCTATCGTTCGGCGGCTTTTCATCGTGTCCGATAGTTCAACCCAGACGGCATAAGCTACGTGGACGGCGTCAGCCGCGTCTCAATCGTCCGTCACGTTCGGACGCTCTCCGCGGTGTCTCCGCCGTCTCTGACCCCGCGCGCGTCGTTCTCCCGTCGTACGACGCGTCCGCTGTACCAGTAGTACGCGAGTGCGACGAACGGAAGGGTAAACGCCGCGCCGAACCAGAGATGCCGCGAGTGTCCCCAATCGACGCCCTGTCGCCGGAGCGACTTGATGTCGGCGCGAATCAGTCCGGCGAAAAAAAGGTGCGTGACGAGGACGACGGCCAACGCCGCCCGCACGTCGAACCATCCGACGACGAGAAAAAGCACCGCTCCGATACCCCAGATGACGGGGAGAATCGGACGATATCTACCGCTCACCGCCCAGTCGTCTCTCTCCCGTTCGACGTCTCGCCCCCGCCTGTACTCGTCGCCGGTTGGACCGCGACTCATCTCGTCTGTCGTACTCTCCACGCGCCCTAAAAGTCGTCGCGGTCAGCCGAGATACCGCACGTCGACGTCGTGTGTACCGCCGTCGAACGAGACGGTGACGGTGTCGGCGAGTGCGCCCCGAACCGCCGCGCGCCACCGTTCGACGGCCTCCGCGTGCCGCGCCCTGTGTCGCTCCGGCGTGTACGCCGTTTCGGACGCTCTCAGTTCGTCTTCCGTCTCGTCTACGGTCGGATACGGCAGGTCCTCGGCGACGAACGCCTCGGGTTCGACGTGAAGCGGGGTCACCTCGCCGTCGTACGCTCCCTCGCCGCCTGAGACGTGCAGTCGCGCCCGCATCCGCCCGGCGAACGGCGGCGTCACGCGGAGGACGGCGTCCCGCCCGCGCCGTTCGTTCGCCTCCAACGCGGCGAGTACGTCGCCCGTCGTCACCGCGAGCGAACGGATGGTCCGGGGATCGCTCGAACCGCCGGACGCGTCGCTCCGCGTCTCGTCGTCTCCGTCCGAGCGAGAGCGTTCGCCGTCGGAGGCCATCGCTCAGTCGCCCGCGGCCACCCTCGCTCCGGCGTCGGGTCCGAGTTCGCCGCCGCAGTCCGGACAGTTTGCCCGGAACGAGCCCGGGGAAACCCGTACACCACAGTTCCGACAGATGAAGGATGCCCGCTCGTTCATGTGATACAACCCCACATTAGTTCCTTACATTGTTAAGACTTACCGTGGTCGGAGAGAGTCCCGCGCTCGCTCACTCCGCCGCAGGGTCGTCGGCCCCTTCTTCGTGGACGCGAACGGTCGAAATCCGGGTTCCCTCTACGTTCGTCACCTCGATGGCGTGGCCGGCGACTTCGACGCGGTCACCGACCTCCGGCGCGCGGTTGAGTTCCCCGAGCACCAGTCCGCCGATGGTTTCGACCTCCTCGCTCTCGAAGTCCGCATCGAGGACGTCGTTGACTTTAGACAGCGGGACGCCTCCGTCGATGTCGTAGTTCCCGTCGTCGCGTCGCCGTATCGAGTGTTCGCGCTCGTCGAGGTCGAACTCGTCTCGAAGGTCTCCGACGAGGGCCTCGACGATGTCTTCGACCGTCGCGATACCCTCGAAGGACCCCCACTCGTCGATGACCGCGGCCACCTGCTGGTGGTCATCTCTGAACTGCATCAGGAGGTCGCTTATCGCCATCGTCTCCGGGACGATGAGAACATCGCGGGCGATGTCGCCGACGAGTTCGGCGTCCCCGCCGTCTACCTCCGCTCGCAGCACGTCCTTGACGTCGACGAATCCGATCACTTGGTCGCCGTCGTCGGCGTCGAGTACCGGGTAGCGCGTGTGACCGGCCTCGAAGACGGTCGAGTGCAGTTCGGACAGCGGAGTGTCCGCCGGAACGCCCACCACGTCCGGTCGCGGGACCATGACCTCCCGCACCACGGTGTCGTCGAGGTCGAACACGCGCTCTATCATCGTCACTTCCGCCACGTCGATGTCCCCCTCCTCGCCGGACTGCGTGAGCACCCGGAGGAGTTCCCGTTCGCCGAGCGTCTCGTCTGACTCGGACGCGGGCGGGACGCCGAGCGACCGCGTGAACGCGTTGGCCGCCCCGTTGAAGACGACGATCCCCGGATAGAGGATGTAGTAGAATAACTTCATCGGCGGGGCGAGGAAAAGCGAGAGTCGCTCGGTCTGGGCGATTGCGAGCGTCTTCGGAGCGAGTTCGCCGAAGACGACGTGGAGGAACGTGATGATAGTGAATCCGATAGCGAAGGCGACGAAGTGGAGCGTCCCCTCGGGGAGAATCGGAGCCAACACGGGTTCGAGAAGCGCCGCCACGGCGGGTTCGCCGACCCATCCCAGTCCCAGCGATGCGATGGTGATGCCGAGTTGCGTCGTCGCGAGGTAGTTGTCGAGGTTGGTCATCACCTCTTGGAGCGTCTCCGAACCGGCCCGCCCCTCCGAGACGAGTTGGTCGACCGACGTTCCTCGGATCCGGACGAACGCGAACTCCGACGCGACGAAGAAGCCGTTCAACACCACGAGAAACAGCGCGAGAACGACCTGCGCCGCCGAGAGAACGACGTTTACCATCGATGCTTCCAGAACGCACTGCCGTTCGGTTGTACTGTGTCCATATCGATGCATCTCGCTCCATCTACTAAAGTCACCTAACGATTCCGTGAGTGAGTGAGTGAGTGCCGATAACAGTTCACAGATGCTGTCGGTGTCGCGGCCGGAGACGACACTCTCGGCCTCGTCGACCGCCACCGCTTAGATTTTCGACGGCTATCGGGCGACTCAGCGCCGGGTCGCCCCGGATATCTCCTCTAGGACTACCGTGACTCCGCGTACCGGGACGGATATACCCGTTCGGGGACAGCGTGGAACTATGAACGACGGAGCACCCTCGACGAGTGCGGGTTGGTTCGAGGGCGTCGACCCCGACGACGTAGCGAGTGCGAGCGAAGCGATAACCGAAAATCGGGCCGAAGAGCCCGGAGAGTGGCCGGCGGTGGCGGTCGAGTCGGGATACGCGGACTCGAAAGACGAGTACTACGAACGGCTCCGCGAGGCGTCTCTCCGCGCGACGAGAGACCAGGTCCAAAAGCGCGAACGAGCCGACGACAAGCAGTTAGTTCACAGCGTTCGCGCGATGGACGACGCCGAACGCACGGCGAACGAACTCGCCGAACGCCTCGCCGAGTGGGCCGGGACGCTGTACGACGACGCGGGCGTCGGCGTCGACGGCGCGCGCGAACTCGCCGCGAAAGACGCCGAGACGCCGGTCGAAGAGCGAGTCGTCTCTCTCGCGGAACGGGTCGTCGCCCTCGCCGACGAACGCGACGACCTGCGCTCTTTCATCGAGACGCGCGCGCCCACCGTCGCGCCGAACCTCTCTGAGATGGCCGGTCCCGTCCTCGCGGCGCGACTCGTCGCCCTCGCGGGCGGCCTCGAATCGCTGGCGAAGAAGCCCTCCGGAACCGTCCAAGTGCTCGGCGCGGAGGACGCCCTCTTTGCGCATCTCCGGGGCCGTGGGTCCTCGCCCAAACACGGCGTCATCTTCACCCACGAGTACGTCCGCGGGACGCACCCCGAAAACCGGGGCTCGGCCGCCCGGGCGTTCGCCGGCAAACTCGCCATCGCCGCGCGAATCGACCACTACGCGGGCGACTTCCGACCCGACCTCCACGAGGAACTCAGAGAACGCATGGAGACCATCCGCGCGCGGGAGGTGGACCAATGAGCGACTCTCTCCCCGCGGGCGTCGAACGCCGCACCTTCGACGGCCGCGAACGGTTGGCGACGGAAGGCGAGACGGTCTACGGCGAACCGACGGACGCGGGGTGGCGCGCGTGGGACGCCGGCCGGTCGAAACTCGGCGCGATGCTCGAACTGGGCGTCGAGACGGGTCTTGCGGGCGGCGAGACGGTGCTCTATCTCGGGGCCGCCTCGGGGACGACTGTATCGCACGTCGCGGACTTCGCCGGGCCGACGTACGCCGTGGAGTTCGCGCCGCGGCCCGCCCGCGACTTGGTCGGCGTCGCCGAGGACCGAACGAACCTCTTTCCCCTGTTGAAGGACGCCCGAAAGCCCGAGACGTACGCGCACGTCGTCGAGTCGAACGTGGACTGCATCGTCCAGGACGTGGCGACGCGGGGGCAGGCGACGGTCGCCCTCCGAAACGAGCAGTTCCTCGCCGAGGACGGCTATCTCCTCGCGGCGGTCAAAGCCCGAAGCGAGGACGTTCTCGCGGACCCCGACGACGTCTTCGAGGCGGTCACCGAGGAACTGAAAGAGGGGTACGAGATTCTGGAGACGGCCCGCCTCGACCGGTTCCACGACGACCACCTCGGCGTGGTCGCGAGGCCGAAGTAGGGTTTTTCGACCCCGTGTCTCGCCGGGGTCCACGACATATTTAATCGACCGTCTCGAACGACGGACCGATGGAGCTAGGGTCCGCGGACGCGTTCGACCGGATGGGTACGCTCGGCGTCGAAGAGGAGTTCTACATCGTCGACGCCGACGGACGCCCCACATCGGGTATCGCGGACTTGATCTACGACCACGAACCGTCGGGTATCCTCGATGGGCGTCTCGACCACGAACTGTTCCAGTTCACCATCGAGACGCAGACCCCCCTCATCGAACGCCCCGACGCGGCCGCAGAGAAAGTCCGCGCCGTCCGCGACGCACTCGTCGAATACGCCGCAGAACACGGCTATCGCATCGCCGCCGCGGGCCTGCATCCCGCCGCGAAGTGGCGGGAACTCGACCACGCGACGAAACCGCGGTACAAGGCGCAACTCGACCGTATCCAGTACCCGCAGCACCGAAACACGACCGCCGGACTCCACGTCCACGTCGGCGTCGACGACGCGGACAAAGCGACGTGGGTGTCGAACGAACTCCGGTGGTATCTCCCGCCCCTCCTCGCGCTTTCCGCGAACTCGCCGTTCTGGAACGGGTTCGACACGGGCCTGTCGTCGGCCCGCGCGAAGGTGTTCGAGAACCTCCCGAACACGGGGATGCCGACTCACTTCGCGGATTTCGAGGCGTACCGGCAGTTCGAACGCCGGATGGTCGAGTCGGGGTCGATAAACGACCGCGGCGAACTCTGGTACGACGTGCGCCCGCACACGGGCCACGGAACGGTGGAGGTCAGAACGCCCGACGGACAGGCGGACCCCGAGGTGACGGCGGCGTTCGTCGAGTACGTCCACGCGCTCGTCTCGGACCTCGCGGAACGCTACGAGGACGGCGAGTCGGGCGCGGACATCCGCCGCGAACTGTTAGACGAGAACAAGTGGCGCGCCATGCGATACGGCCACGACGCGGAGTTCATCGCCCGCGACGGAGAGGGACTCGTCTCTCTCGAATCGTTCGTCGCAGCCGAGTGCGACAGACTGGGCGTGACCGGACTCCGAGACGTGTACGACCGCGAGAGCGGTGCCGAACGACAGCGACGCATCCACGAATCCGAAGGGTTGGATGCGCTCTGTCTCGACCTCTGTCTCGACTGAGTCCACGGAAACCTTTTCAAGGCCCGGTTTTGTCCCTGTTGATAGAACAGTATGTCTGCGGACGACCCCACCGACGACGCGACGGACCCGGAGACTGCCGACACCGAGGCGGTAGCCGCCGACGAATCGACGACGGACGACTCGCCGCGGGCGCGACTCGACATCGACGCCGACCGCGCCGTAGAGGAGTTCGACGAGGGAATCGTCGATTTGCTCGCGTGGCTTCTCGACACCGAGACCCGCGCCCGAATATACGTGTTCCTCCGGCAACACCCGAACGCGACGAGCGAGGAAGTCGCAGACGGGACCGGTCTCTATCCGAGCACGGTTCGGGAGGCGTTGGCGGAACTCCACGGCGAGGAGACGGTCGCCCGACAGAAGCGGCAGAACTCGGGGGCGGGCAACAACCCCTACGAGTACACGGCCATCCCGCCGAGCGAACTCGTCCACGGCGTCGTCGGGCAGGTACAGTCGCAGTTGAACACCGTGTTCAACCTCGACCGACGTCTCGGCGGGGCCGACGCCGAAGACGACACCGAACCCGTCAGTATCACCGTCGAAGACGCGTCCGAGGAGTGAGACGGTTCGAGGCGAGGACCGCCCGATTCGGCCTACCGAGCCGACCTGTTTAAGTCACGGCGGACCGACGCCCGGATATGAACGTCGCCTTGGGAGGGACTTTCGACCCGGTCCACGACGGCCACGTCGCACTCTTCGAGCGAGCGTTCGAAATCGGTGACGTGACCGTCGGTCTCACGAGCGACGACCTCGCGCCCGAAACCCGCCACGTCGACCGGTGCGTCCGTTCGTTCGAAGAGCGCCGCCGTCGCCTCGTCACCGAACTCGAACCGTTGGCCGAGGAGTACGACCGCTCTTTCGAGGTCCGAGAACTCGACGAACCGACCGGAATCGCCATCGAACCGCAGTTCGACGTCCTCGTCGTCTCGCCGGAGACGACGAACGGCGCGGAACGAATCAACGAGATACGGCGCGAACGCGGCATCGACCCCCTCGACGTCGAGGTGGTCGACCACGTCGTCGCCGAGGACGGCGACCGAATCTCCTCGACTCGAATCGTTCAGGGTGAAATCGACCGCCACGGGAACGTGACTCCCGAACGCGAGGGCCGCGACCCGATGGAACCGGTCGGCGACTCCGACGACTCCTGACTCACCACGACGGCGGGCGGAACCCGGCGTCTTCGAGGATGTCCTTCCAGCGCTTTTGGATGCTCAGCCGAGTCACGTCGGCGGCGTCTGCGACTTCGGTCTGGGAGCGTTCCTCGCCCGCGATGAGAGCGCCCGCGTAGAGGCTGGCGGCGGCGATGGCGCGCTTGGACCTGTCGGAGGCCGGAATCTGCGAGAGGAACATGTCCGAGGCGTACGACCGCGCTTCCGACCCGAGTTCGAGTCTGTCCGCGGCCGTCTCGATGCGCGTCAGCCACTCTTCGTTGTCGACTCGGTCCCGGGCGCTGTACATATCTGTGCGTTGCGCGTCATCACACATGAACCCTCCGCGCGGAACGACAGTTTGATTGTCTCGTTGGGGAAAACTGGGAGTGCGCGCGGGTAGCCAAGCTAGGCCAACGGCGCAGCGCTTAGGACGCTGTCCCATAGGGGTCCGCCGGTTCGAATCCGGTCCCGCGCACTGAACGAGTTTTCGAGCGGAGCGAGAAAACGAGTGAGGGAGCAGGCCGGATTCGCGGCCCAGAGGACGAGCGAAGCGAAGTCCTCGCGGTTCGAATCCGGTCCCGCGCACGACTTCTCCGAACGTCAGTGAGGAGAGTCATCGATACGAGCGGATTCGAAGCAGGGAGCGAACGCAGTGAGCGACCGAGGTTCGAATCCGGTCCCGCGCATATCGAACTCGGCGGCGGCGATGCTGATTGTCTCGACTGGAACCGCGGTTGTCGTCTCGGCCGGGACTGTTGACCGGAAAGAACGAGAGCCACGAACCAGACGAACCCCTCGCATGAATCCGCACAGATGCGGACGCACGTCCCGCGGCCGATGTTCCGATGCACCAGCGCCGCTGTTCGGTTTAACTGAGTCGACCGCTTACAGGGAGTATGAGCGCCGAGCGACCATCACCGCACCCCGAGCAGAGTGACAACCCACGGATCGGTGCGTTTCTCTTCCTGACGTTCGGATGGTCGTGGCTGTTCTGGGGGCCGAAAGCGCTCGCGGCCCGGGGGTTCGTCGGGGACGTCCCTGTTCTCCCCGAGTTGGGCGCGTTCGGCCCGACCGTCGCCGCCTTCGTCCTCGTAACGTACGCGAACGGTACGACTGGGGCTCGATACCTCCTCCGACGAGCGGTTCGCTTCGATTTCCCGAAACGGTGGTTGCTCCCGGCGCTGTTTCTCTCTCCTGTCGTCGTTTTCGTCGCACTCGGCGTCGCCCTCGCCACGGGCGCTTCGCTGTCGTTCCCCTGGGCGGGCAATCCGGTCGTCCTTCCAGTCGCGTTCGCCGTCATCTTCTTTCTCGGCGGACCACTCCAAGAGGAGTTCGGCTGGCGTGGCTACCTCCTCGACCCCCTCCAGAAGCGATTCTCTGCACTCGGCGGCGGTGTCGCTGTCGGCGTCGTCTGGGCAGTGTGGCACGTTCCGCTCTTTTTCATCCCGAGCGAAACGATCTACTACCAGAACCCGTTTCTCGGGTTCGCGGTCTCTATCACGCTTCTGTCCGTGCTCATGACCTGGGTGTACAACAACACGAACGCCAGCCTTCTCCCCGCCCTTCTGTTTCACACCTCGTTCAACTGGTCTCAGGGAATGTTTCCAATACTCGACTCCGATCCAGCGAGCCTCACGCTCGTCGGACTCCTCGCTTTTACGACACTGTCCGTCGTCCTCTACTGGGGGCCGACCAGACTGCGTCGGACAGACCGCTCGTAGTCTCTCTTACTACCGCGAACTGTTAGCCGACAAACTCCGAATGCTGGATGCAAGTGAATCCAGCGCGACGAACCTCTCCGACCCCCCCTTCCCCGTGTCTTTATTGTCTCCACCGTGATATGTCAGCCATGACAGCTCGTACGACTGCTCTGGGTGCGGGTGCCGCTGTCACCACGTTCCTGTTAGCCGGTGCCGCGACAATCGAACTGCTGGGGGGCGGAGAGGCTCCCGCAGTCGGTATCATCGGCGTCTTCGTCGCCGTCATCGCCGGACTGTTGGCGGGCGGGATTGTCAGCGTGTACGCTGACCGCCTCTCTCGAACCGCCAGTTCGGTCCTCGTCGCCTACGCGACGTTCGGCGTCGCCTTCGTCGCAATCGCCGGGATGAGCTACGTCAACGTCCCGTACGTTGACGACGTGTTCACGTTCCCCGTCCGTATCGGCGTGAGCATCGTCGTCGCAGTCGTCGTCGCCCTGTTGGCCAGCCGTAGAAAATCCGGCGAGGGGACCGGGACCGCCTGAGTTCGACCCCGGTTCGTTATCGAATCCGCTCTCACGCGCTCTCACGGGCCGAGCGAACCGGTACTGGCGTTCGACGCTGGGGCTGACCAGACTCGTCGTCTCCGTACGGTATTCACGTCTCGGAGCGGTCGTTTCTGACTTCCGACAGACCGTTCGCTCGCGAACTCCGTTCTTCCGCACGCGTCGCAACGAGTTCGACGCTACGACTCCGGATGGTAGATATACGAGTGGCGGATGTCGCTGTCGTACAACTGACCCTGCGCCGTGTGTTCATCAGAGTCGCCGAAACCTATCACCGGTCGGGGATTCCGACAAGCTCCCTCGAACGCAACTCAGTATTCTACATAAACATTCAGGATAAGAACTATATGTATCTGACGTGTCGTGTCCAAGTGGATGGTTACCACGACAACGCAGACGGTCACTGTCGACCGAGTTAGTAACGGTGGAAACTCCATCGCGCAACAGCAGCACGGTGGCAAGTCCATCCACGTTCCTGCCGGAGAGGTGGGAGAAACGTACGAGGTTCGCCTCGTCGAGAAGGGTGGGTACTTCGAGGCTCACCTAGTGGACCAAATGGACTCGGTTCAACCGCGGGGACCGAGTATCGGTCCAGATACGAGTGACGTTGGCAAGAGCCTACTCGACCCTGAACGGAACCACTCTCATTCGTATGAGATCCGGAACTCTCCCGGAGGCGGGAAACTACGTAGCAACAACCCCTCGGGACAGAGGATGCGGAGCGATCTGTCGCGACGGAAGAAGTGACTGCTCGAAGCGTCGCTGAACTGCTACGCACTCCGTATTTAAACCCGCACCCAGACCCATCGGCCGCCGACGACCGCTTCTCACCTTTGAGAACATGCCACAACTCTTTTTCGTACCGGGATTGACGTATCAACGATGGCGGCCTTATCGGACCTCCTCGGAGATATCGTCGAGAGCGTGGATGCGTTGTTCTTGTTCTCCCCAAGCAGTTCGTTCTACGAACGGTTCGCCGACGCGGACTCGAACGTTCCGGTGGTGGTCGTCGCACCGGAGAACGCCGTGGACGCGGAGACGTACGTCGAACTTCCCTTGGAGTTCGACAACGTCCGCGACCGGGTTCGCTTCGGCGTCGAGGGCGCGATGGAACGCGGACTCGTCGAGGACGGCGACACCGTCGCTTGTAGCGTCTCCGTGTTCGGCGGCGACATCGACTCTGTCATCCGCGTCCGGGTCAGCGAGGGGATGCGCTCGGGCATCTTCGACCTGTTCGCGAACTCCCGGGCCGAACCGAGCGTCATCCGCGACGTCTTCGAGGTGGCTCTCGAACTCGGTAAGAAGGGCCAGAAGGGCAAGCCCGTGGGTGCGTTGTTCATCGTCGGCGACGCCGGGAAGGTGATGAACAAGTCCCGACCGCTCTCGTACAACCCGTTCGAGAAATCCCACGTCCACGTCGGCGACCCCATCGTGAACGTGATGCTCAAGGAGTTCTCCCGCCTCGACGGGGCGTTCGTCATCTCCGACTCGGGAAAGATAGTCAGCGCGTACCGCTACCTCGAACCCTCCGCGGAGGGAGTCGACATCCCGAAGGGTCTCGGCGCGCGCCACATGTCCGGCGCGGCTATCACCCGCGACACGAACGCGACGGCCATCGTGCTCTCGGAGTCCGACGGTCTCGTCCGCGCGTTCAAAGGTGGGAAGATGATTCTCGAAATCGATCCGGAGGGGTACTGATGACCGGGGGGACACCCGTACAGACGCAGACGGGCGGCTCCGTCTTCGGGGAACTGTTCGACACCGTCCCCCGCGACGTGTGGTTCGCTCTCGGCGTCCTCGTCGTCGGCGTCCTCGTCGCGTTCGTCCTCGGCTCTCTCACCCGGCGCGTCCTCGACGGACTCGGCGTTCCCGGTGCGATAGAGGGGACGGCGTTCGAGCGAACCGCGCGCGACTTCGACACCTCCACGGTCGAACTGTTGGGCTGGCTCGTCCGCTACTTCGTCATCGGCGTCGCCGTGTTGGCGGCCCTGTCGCTGTCGGACGTGAACTACGCCACCCAGTTTTGGAGCCGAGTAGTCGGGTTCCTTCCGATGCTCTTTTTCGCGGTGGTCATCCTCATCGTCGGCATTCTCGTCGGCGACAAGGTGGAACTGCTCATCACGGAACGACTGCGCGGGGTCAAACTCCCCCAGATAGGTATCATCCCCTCCATCGCGAAGTACACGGTCTTCTTTCTCGCGACGCTCATCGCGCTTTCGCAGGTACGAGTCGCCACGGACGCGTTGGTCGTCGCCCTCGGCGGGTACCTGTTCGCGCTCGTTGTCTTTGCCGCGATAGCGTTCGCCGACCTGCTGAAGTCCGGGGCGGCGGGGACGTTTCTCCTGTTGAACCAACCGTACGCCATCGGCGACCGGGTTCGCGTCGGCGAGACGAAAGGCATCGTCCAAGAGGTAGATCTGTTCGTCACTCGAATCGAGACCGACGACGAGGAGTACATCGTCCCGAACCAGAAGGTGTTCGAAGAGGGCATCGTCCGCATCCGGTCGTGAGGCGGACGGACGACGCCGGTATCGAGGCCGTCCTCGGTCGACGCGGTCGAACGCTCGTTTTCTTTTGACCGCTGTCGACCCCTCCGTTTTTCTCCCCGCCACGCGGAGAACCGCGAGACGGGGCAGTCGGCGGAGCGCCGAAACAACCCGGAAAGTGAAATACCTCCCGGACGACGTAGTGCCGTGGAAGGCAGTCACTCCGGCGACGAGAGCGGACTCGACGAGGAGGTGTACCGCGAGGCGTTCCGCAGCACCGAGACTCCTGCGCTCATCGCCGATCCGGAGTTCGTGATTCGAGACGTCAATCACGGCGGACTGGAGTTTCTCGGCTACGAACTCGACGAACTCGTCGGCCGACCGATGACGATAATCTCGGGCGACGACGACATCTCAGACGAGATGCTCGACTGTCTCAGGCGCGGAGAGAAGTGGCGCGGGGAGTTCGCCGTCGAGACGCAGAACGGACGCAACGTCTACGGAACCGGCTCTGCGTCCCCCATCGTCTTCGACGGCGAGACGAAGGGCATCATCACGATATTCGTCGACACGACGAAACAACGGCAGTACGAGAACACCTCCGAGGTGTTGAGTCGGTTGCTCAGACACGACCTGCGCAACGAACTCAACATCATGTACGGGCACATCCAACGCGCCCAGTCGACGACGGACTCCGCGGACGCCGACGAGAGCCTCGAACGGGCGAGAGACAAAATCGTCGAAATCGTCCACAAGACCGAACGCGCACGCGACCTGCGGAATCTACTGGAGAAGTCCTACTCCGCTTCGAACCGGCCGGTCAGACTCGACATCGTCCTCAACAACAAGATAGTGGAGGTGATGCACGAGTTCGACGAGGCGGAGTACGACTTCGAGGTGTTCCCCGAAGTCGCCGTCGTCGCAGACGACCTACTGCCCGCGGCCATCGAGGCGGTCCTCGAAAACGCGGTCACCCACAACGACCAACCGACGCCGCGGGTCGAAGTCTCGGTGGAGGTCACAGACTCCGCGGCGATAGTCTCGGTCGCGGACAACGGCCCGGGCGTCCCCGAGGCCCAACGCGAACTCATCTTCGGCCGCGAGGAGTTCGACCAACTCCACCACGGCACCGGAATCAGCCTCTTTTTCGCCGACAGCGTCCTCAGCAGTTACAGCGGCGACATCTGGGTCGAGGACAACGACCCCCGCGGAGCCGTCTTCAACATCCGCCTCGAACGACCCTGACCCCGCCCGCCCCGCGTCTACTCGCTTTCGCCGTCGTCGTCCTGACTGGACATCGGCCGCGCGGGGACGCCCGCCACCGTCGTGTCCGGCGGTACGTCGCGCGTGACGAGCGAGTTCGCCGCGACCTGTGCGCCCTCGCCGACGCGGACGCCGGGCAGAAGCACCGCCTTCGCGCCTATCATCGCCCTGTCGCCGACGACCACCTCGCCGGTCCGGTACTCGTCTTGGAGGAACTCGTGACAGAGGATGACGGAGTCGTAGCCGACGACGACGTGGTCCCCGAGCGTTATCAGTTCTGGCCAGAACACGTCCGGCGTCGCCTCTAACCCCCACGAGACGCCGTCGCCGACGGTGACGCCGAGTCGCCTCAGCGCCCAGTTTTTCAGCCAGAAGAAGGGAGAGACGCGGGCCACCCACACGAGGAGGTAGTTCAGCGTCACTCGCCAGAGCGGCTTTGCGTCGGTCCAGTATCGCAGGGAGTTGAGCGGTCCGGGCGTCGGATGCGCCGTCACCCGGTGGTGTCGCCGCCCCGCCGCGTCCGCGTCGTTCTCGTCGCTCACGACTCGGGGTTCGCGGGCGCGGTACAAAAGAAATACCCGGCGGCGGAGTCGCCGGAACCGTCGGACCCGCCGACCGGAGAGGCGCGGCGCTACTCGCCGCGCAGTTCGGCCACGTGGTCGATACGCTTTTGGACGAGTTCGGGTTTCCCGATGTCGTGGCGGATGCGGACGCCCTCGCCCGCCGCGGCGAGTCCGGATTCGGCCTGCTTCTCGGCCGCGTCGATGGTGTCGGCCACGCCGACGACGGCGAACGACCGCGAGGTGGTCGTGTAGATGCCGTCCTCGCGGGCGTCCACGCTGGCGTAGAAGAGGAGTGCGTCGCCGACGTTCTCCTCGTCCACGGTCACCTTCGCGCCCGAGTCGGGGTCCGTCGGGTAGCCGTCGGGGACGGCGTACTTACAGACGGTCGCCTTCCCGGCGAACTCCAACTGCGGAATCGAGTCGCCGTCGCGCGCGGCCGTCACCACGTCGAGAAACGACGTTTCGAGGACCGGAAGCGTGTTCATCGCCTCCGGGTCGCCGAACCGGGCGTTGAACTCGATTACCTTCACGCCCTCGGCGGTGAGCATGAACTGCCCGTAGAGAACGCCCTTGTAGTCGGGAAGCGCGTCGATTGTCGCTTCGAGAACCTCCACCGCCGCGGCGTAGTCGTCGCCGGTCATGAACGGCAGTTCCGGCGCGGCGTCGGTGTAACTCCCCATGCCGCCGGTGTTCGGCCCTTCGTCGCCCTCGTAGGCCCGCTTGTGGTCCTGCACGGCGGGCGTCGGATGCACCTCGCCGTTCGCGACGAACGCTTGCACGGTGAACTCCTCGCCGACGAGTCGTTCTTCGAGGACGACTTCCTCGTACTCGGAGTCTCGGAGGTACTCCTTTGCCTCCGCTTTCGTCACCTGGTCGCCGGTGACTTTCACGCCCTTCCCCCCCGTCAGGCCCGCGGGTTTGACCGCCAAATCGCCGTCGTAGTCGTCGATGTAGTCGCAGGCGGCGTCGATGTCTTCGAAGACGGCGAAGTCGGGACAGCCCGGAATCTCCTTTTCCTCCATGAACCGCCGTTGGAACGCCTTGTCCGTCTCGATTTTCGCCTCCTCCGCCTGCGGGCCGAACGTGTAGACGCCCGCGTCGTCTAACGCGTCCGCGACGCCCGCTTGGAGCGCGGATTCGGGGCCGACGACGGCCACGTCCGCGCCCACTTCTTCGGCGTAGGCGACGATGTCCGCCGCCGCCGTCTCCGAGAGTTGCTCGAACCCGGCGGCGAGTTCGGCGATGCCGGGGTTTCGGTTGCTCGCGCAGGCGTACAGTTCGCAGTCCGAACCCGCCGCCAACGCGCGGGCTATCGCGTGTTCTCGGCCGCCGCCGCCGACGAGGAGCGCAGTCTCGGTCATACGCGGTACCGCGATGCACGAGAGTGTAAAAGTTGCTCTTCGGACAGCGCCGAACACTCACAAACGTGGATATGCGGGGCGCGAACGCTCCGCTCCGTCGCCGCCTCCACGCCCCTTTAGTTCCCGACTCTCCTACCCACGTCCATGAACGACGTTCTCGGGCGCAACCGACTCGACGACGAAGAGAGTCCGTACCTCCGCCAGCACGCGGACAACCCCGTGAACTGGCAACCGTGGGACGACGACGCACTCGCCGTCGCCCGCGACGAGGACAAGCCCATCTTCCTCTCGGTCGGCTACTCCGCCTGTCACTGGTGTCACGTGATGGCCGAGGAGAGCTTCGAAGACGAGGAGGTGGCGAACGTCCTCAACGAGGCGTTCGTCCCGATAAAGGTGGACAGAGAGGAACGACCCGACTTAGACCGAATCTACCAGACCATCTGCCAACTCGTCACCGGCGGCGGCGGGTGGCCCCTCTCGGTCTTCCTCACGCCGGAGGGAAAGCCGTTCTACGTCGGCACCTACTTCCCGAAAGAGGAGCGTCCCGACAGGGGGAACGTCCCCGGCTTCTTGGACTTGATTCGGTCGTTCGCGGGGTCGTGGGAGACCGACCGCGACGAGATAGAGAACCGCGCCGAGCAGTGGACGAGCGCCATCACCGACAACCTCGAAACGACGCCCGACGAACCCGGCGAAGCGCCGGGCGCGGAGATTCTCGGCTCCGTCGCGACGGCGGCGGTTCGAGGTGCCGACCGCGAGTACGGCGGGTTCGGCTCCGGCGGCCCGAAGTTCCCGCAGGCCCGCCGCGTCGAATCGCTCCTGAAGACGTACGTTCGCTCCGGCGACGAGGACGCCCTCGCGGTTGCGAGGGAGGCCCTCGACGCGATGGCCGGCGGCGGCATGTACGACCACGTCGGCGGCGGTTTCCACCGCTACGTCACCGACCGCGAGTGGACCGTCCCGCACTTCGAGAAGATGCTGTACGACAACGCCGAACTCCCGCGCGTCTACCTCGCGGCCCACCGACTCACCGGTCGAGAGGACTACGCGCAGGTGGCCCGCGGGACGTTCGACTTCGTCGAGCGGGAACTCCGCCACCCCGACGGCGGCTTCTACAGCACCTTAGACGCCAGAAGCGGCGGCGAGGAGGGGACGTACTACGTCTGGACGCCCGAACAGGTCCGCGAGGCACTCGGCGACGAGACGACGGCCGACCTGTTCTGCGACCGGTACGGCGTCACACGGTCGGGGAACTTCGAGAACGGGACGACGGTGCTGACGGTTTCTGTCCCCCTCGACGGACTCGCAGCGGAGCACGACATCTCCGTCGAGGAGGCGGCCGACAGACTCGACGACGCCCGAGAGACGCTGTTCGAGGCGCGCGAGGAGCGCGTCCGCCCCGCCCGCGACGAGAAAGTCCTCGCGGGGTGGAACGGCCTGATGATTTCGTCGCTCGCGGAGGGCGGACTCGTCCTCGGCGAGGAGTACACCCGACTCGCGGAAGACGCCCTCGCGTTCGTCCGCGACCGACTCTGGGACGACGGCGAGAAGCGACTCGCGCGGCGGTACAAAGACGGCGACGTGAAGGGCGACGGCTACCTCGAGGATTACGCCTTCCTCGCCCGCGGCGCGTTCGACCTCTACCAAGCCACCGGCGACGCCGACTACCTCGCTTTCGCACTCGAACTCGCGCGCGCCGTCGTCGACCAGTTCTACGACGAGTCGGCGGGGACGCTGTACATGACTCCCGCCGAGGGCGAATCGCTCGTCACCCGCCCGCAGGAACTTCAAGACCAATCGACGCCGTCGAGCGTCGGCGTCGCCGTCTCGCTTCTCCTCGACGCGGACGCGTTCGCTCCCGACGCCGACTTCGCGTCCGTCGCGGGCGCGGTTCTCGACACGCACGCGGACCGAATCCGCGGGCGGCCCCTCGAACACGTCTCGCTCGCACTCGCCGCCGAGAAGCGCGCACACGGCGGGACGGAACTCGTCGTCGCCGCGGACTCGCTCCCCGAGTCGTGGCGCGAGACGCTCGCCGCGCGCTACGTCCCCGACGCCGTCCTCTCGGTCCGCCCGCCGACGGACGACGAACTCGGACCGTGGCTGGAGACGCTCGGACTCTCCGACGCGCCGCCGGTCTGGAAGGGTCGCGAGGCGCGCGGCGGCGACCCGACTATCTACGTCTGCGAGGGACGGACGTGCTCTGCGCCCGCCCACTCCGTCGACGAGGCGTTGTCGTGGCTCGAAGGCGACGGGGACGACGAACGAGACGTCTCGCTCGACGACGTGGACGACATCGACCTCTGAAAAACGAGACGGCGGCGAGCGGAGACGTCGTCAGGAGTCGAGTTCGTCCGCGAGGTAGACGGCGATGGGTGCGGACTCCTCTTCGACGAACCGCGCCACCTCCTCGCCGTCGCGTTCGACGACGACGGTCGGGATGAGTTCGATGCCGTACTCCTCGACGTTCGGCCCGGTCTTGCTCCCGTCGTCTTCTTTCTCGACGGGGTAGTGGTGGACGTTCTCGTCGGGGACGCCCGCGGCGTCTAACGCGGCGCCGAAGTCCGGCAGTTGCCCCCGGCAGTCGCCGCACCAGTCGCCGCCCCACACCCGATAGACGAGACCGTCTTCGGCGAGAGCCTCGATTTCGTCCTCGTAGGACTGTTCGTCCCACATCGGGTTCGGTTCCATCGTCTCTAACGTCCGTGACTCGGCGTCGGCCATGTCACACGATACCGGGTCGAGGGGTTTAATCCGAGCGGTCCGCGACGGATTCCCCTCGCCGATGTTCCGCCTCCGCGCCGCCGCCTCCGCCTACGCGCGTCGCCGAATCCGGCGCGTCTTGCCCGGGTCCGCCACCGTTTTCGGTCCGAGTCGCCTACGAGTCGGTGATGGATGCGAGTATCCTCGAGACCATCGGGTCGCCGTTGGTCCGAGTTTCGTCGCCGCCGGGGGCGCTCGTTGCGGCGAAGATAGAGTCGAAGAACCCCGGCGGGTCCGCGAAGGACCGACCGGCGCTGGGGATGATAGAGGCAGCCGAACGGGAGGGACTCATTTCGCCGGGCGACGAACTGGTCGAACCGACGAGCGGGAACACCGGAATCGGACTGTCGATGGCCGCCGCGAGCAAAGGCTACGACGTGACTATCGTGATGCCCGCCTCGAAGTCGCCGGAGCGACGCGAAATCATGCGGGCGTACGGCGCGGAGATCGAACTCGTGGACGGCGACATCTCCGCGGCGAAAGACCGCGCCGACGAACTGGAGGCCGAGGGGATGACCCAACTCCGGCAGTTCGAGAACCCCGCGAACCCGCGGGCGCACTACCGAACCACCGCAGAGGAGATTCTCGAACAGATAGAGGGCCGAACCGTCGACGCCCTCGTCGCGGGCGTCGGCACCGGCGGCACCCTCTCGGGCATCGGGCGACGCCTCCGCGAGGAGTTTCCCGAGATGGACGTCGTCGCCGTCGAACCCGAGGGCAACGCCGTCCTCTCGACCGGGAAATCGGGGCCCGACGACTTCCAGGGGATGGGGCCGGGGTTCGTCAGTCCGAACCTCGACAGGGACATCGTAGACGAGATAGAAGTCGTCTCTCTCGGTGCCGCCGAAGAAGAGTGTCGCCGCCTCGCCCGCGAGGAGGGCATCCTCGTCGGGCAGTCGTCGGGCGCGTCGAACCTCGCCGCGCGCCGCGTGGCCGACCGACTCGCGGACCCGGCGACGGACCGCGAGAGCGACGCGGACGGCTACGTCGTGACGGAGGGTCCGGCCGACGCGTCCGCGGAGTCGCTTCCAGACGAGGACTGCCCCCTCGTCGTCACCGTCTTCTGGGACAGCGGAGAGCGCTACATGTCCACGGGCATGTTCGACTGAACGAACAGTCGAATCAACGCGTTCACGCGGTTCGGTTGCTCTCGCGGCGGCCAGTGACCGCAGTTCGGCAGGATGCGCACCTCCGCGTCGGGGACGAGAGCCCCCGCGCGGACGGACCACGACTGCGGGACCAGCCTGTCGTCCTCGCCGTGGACGAAAAGCGACGGCACCGACACGTCGGGCAGTCGGTCCACGTAGTTCGTCTTCAGGCCGCGGAAGCCGACTTCGGCCCGTTGGAAGCGCCGCCACGCGTCGCCGTCGGTTCGCTTCGCCTCCGCGAACACCTCGTCTACCAGTCCCGGCGAGACGTTGCCGTAGGAGACCACCGCCCGAACCGAGAAGTACGCGACCGTTCGACTCCGCGCGATGGCCCGCCACGAGAGGTCGCCGAGGTACGGAATCCGCGGAAAGAGCGCGCCCAACACGCCGCCGGGAACCGACCCGCCGAGTCCGTAACTGTCGATTGCGACCAGCGCGGAGACTGACGCCGCGTGTTCTAAGGTGTAGCCGACGGCGATTCCGCCGCCCATCGACGTCCCGACCAAAACGGGCCGTTCGACGCCGATTTCGGGGAGGAACCGTTCGAGGACGCGGACGTAGTAGTCCGTCGTCGGCGTCCGTTCGGGCGGGTCGCTCTCGCCGTATCCGGGGAAGTCGGGCGCGACGACGCGGAAGTCCTTCGCGAGGGCCGGAATCAACTCGCGCCACGAGAGCGACGCGCTATCGAGTCCGCCGCCGTGCAGGAGGACGACGACGGGGTCCGCCGAGTCGCCGGCCACCAGATACCGAAGGTGGAGGCCATCGAGTTCGACGTCGCGGGACTCCGCCCCGTAGGGAACCGCCATGGACCCGCCTACGACCGCCCGGACAAAAAGGTGCGCCGCCTACCGCCCGAACTCGTCGTCGCTCACGCGGACCACCACCGTCTCCGAGACGTCTCTGAGGTCGTACGTCGGCACCGACCCGTCCGGACGGCGAGCGACGTACATCGGTTCGACGAGGCGGCCGTCTTCGAGGCCGTATATCGCGAGTCGCTCTCTCGTCTCCTCGGGGCGCACGTCGCCGTCGCGAACCCGTTCCGCGAGGCGGCGCGAGAGCCACTCGGTATCGCTGATGCTCGGTTCGCGGACGAGGACGGTGTCGACGAAGCGGACGAGATACCAGTTGAGGTCGTTACAGAGAGAGACGGCGGCGCCGACGCTCACCGTATCGACCGCGAGCGAGTTCTCGAACGGTTGGCGTATCTCGTACGTCGAGAGGGCGGCCCGCGCCGTCTCCCGAGAGAGGAGTTCGTACTGGACGTTCACCTCGGGCGCCCCGACGAAGCAGACCCGCGTCACGTCTTCTGCCTGACGGCGGGCGGCTAAATCGGTTGCGGTGCGGCGGTCTGGCGTCGGTTCGAGGGCGTCAGTCGTCGGCCGCGTCGTCGCCGTCGAGCCACTCCGTCGCACACGGTCCGTCGCAGAACGACAACAGCCGTCGTTCGTACGTCAACTTCTCTCCGCGGTCGGGTCGCCGGTCGCGGCCGAGTTCGACCTGGTGGTGCGCCCCGTTCAGATCGACGGTGTCGCCGCACGCCGGGCACGTCTCGCGTCCGACGCGCCACGAGGTGCGCGGGACCACCTGCCTGACGGTCCACGAGGAGTCGGTTCGGCCGTGGGGAGGGCGGCGCGTTCGTGACATTACCGGATCGTACGACGTGGAGCTTTGTAAACCCATTTTACCCCGATTATTCACACGAGAGCGAACGGAACGTAGATAATATGAATTATAATTGTCGTTCCGGTGGGTGAGCCGCTACGGGTCGAGTTCGACGACCGACCGCTCTGCGGCCGCCTCCCGCGCGGAGTCCAAGAGTCCGTCGGGTTCTTGGTCTTCGACCGCATCGAGCGTCGCGTTCGTCTCCGGATGCGACGGCGCGACTCGTTCACAGCCGACCGGAAGCGTCGAGTCCGAGAACGTCCCGAGGGCGCGCGCCTCTTCGACGATGTCCGTCTTGTCCACCGTCAAGAGCGGTCTGTGGACCGGAAGCGAGACGGCGGGGTCGGTCGTCGCGAGGTTCGGACCGGTCTGCGACGACTTCTGGCCGAGCGATTCGCCCGTCACCACGGCGTGGGCGTCGACCTCGCGGGCCACCGCCTCGCCCGCCGCGAGCATCGCCCGGCGGAGCGACAGCATCCGCGTGTCGTACAGTTCCTCGACCACCGTCTGCACCACGTCGCCGCCGGGGACGACGTGGAGGCGAACGTCCTCGTCGGGCGCGCGCCGCGAGAGCGCCGTCGCGACTTCCCTCGCGCGAGCGCGGTGGTCCGCGCCACCGTAGTCGCCCAAATCGACGTACACCGGCACGACCGAGCAACCGCGGCGCATCATCCGCCACGCGGCGACGGGCGAGTCGATACCGCCGCTGAGCAGGGCCACGACGCGGCCCTGCGTCCCGACCGGAAGTCCGCCCGGCCCGTCCGACTGGACGGCGGAGACGAACGCTTCGTCGTCGCGCACTTCGATGCGGTACGTCCGGTCCGGGCGGTCTAAGTCCACCGGGGCGTCGGTGGCGGCTTCGACGGCGCTTCCGCCCTCGACTTTCAGGTCGCGACTGGAGAACGGATGCGCCGAGGGCGGCCCGACGCGGCGACTCTCCACCGCGAACGACTCCTCTGCGGTGTGCCCGCGTTCGGAAGCGAGCGTTCGGAGAGCGTCGCAGACGGCAGCGAGCGTCGCGTCCGTCCGAACCGCGGGTCGCGCCCAGACGGTGCCCGGCAGGGTGGCGACGCGTTCGGCGACCGAATCCGCCGCCGTCGTCTCGGCGAGGTCGCCACACTGCGTTTTGCGGCCAGTCGAACGTAGTTCGACGACGAGTCGCGACCACCGCCTGTCGACGGTACCGGGGAGTTCGGCGTCGGCGAGGGCGGCGCGGACGCTGTCTGCGAGTCGCTTCGTCATCTTCGCGCGCACCTCGCTACTTTTCGTCCCGAACTCTCCGTATCCGACCACGACGACGTTCTCGGCGTTCACTACACGGTCGTACTTCGCGGCGCGCAATCAGCGTCTCGGTCCCGACGCGGGGCCGACGGGGATACGGCGGCCGTCCCGTCGCCGAAGCGCCCTCAGAACGTCGTCAAGTCGCCATTTATCGCCTGCCGAGTGATGTCGGTGACGTTCGCGAGGCGGTCGTCGACGATGGCCTCCACGTCGGCTTCGATGTCGGAGAGGACGACGCCGTCGTCGGTGACTATCTTCGCGTCCGCGACGTGCGGTTCGTCGATGGGCCGACCGATCTGAGAGAGCAGGCGAATCTGCAGGTCGCGGATGCCCTCCACCTCGTCGACGACGGTTTCGGCGATGTCGGTCGACAGCAGGTTGTATATCTTCCCGATGTGGTTGACGGGGTTCTTCCCCGACGTCGCCTCCATGCTCATCGGTCGGTTCGGCGTGATGAGGCCGTTCGCGCGGTTCCCGCGCCCGACGGACCCGTCGTCGCCCTGTTCTGCGCTGGTGCCGGTCACGGTGAGGTAGATGGAACCTTCGTCGTAGTCGTCGGCCGTGTTGACGGCGACGTCGACGTTTCGGTCGGTGTACTGGCGGGCCACCTCGCCTGCGAACTCCTCTACGGCGTCGACCGCGTCCTCGTACTCCTCTATGTCGGCGATGTACGAGTCGACCATCGCGGCGGCGACGGTGATGTCTATCGAGTCGCCCTCGCGTTTGCCCATCACCTTCACGTCCGGTCCGAGGTGGGGGTTCGTTTCCACGTACGTCGAGTTCAGTTCGCGTTCGACGTTCAGCACTATCTCTTCGGTTTCGGTCAACGGCGCGTGCCCGACGCCGAACGACGTGTCGTTGGCCATCGGCACCTGCACGTTCTCCTCGCCGAAGACGTCCTGCAGGTCGCCGGACCCCTCGCCGAGTTTCACGTCGACGACGACGTCGGTGCCGAACTCCAGTTCGGGGACGTGTTCGTTCAGGTAGTCGCGGGCGGCCTCCAGAGCGACCGAATCGACGGGGAGTCGCTTCCCGTCGTACTTCTTCGTCGCGCGACCCACGAGGAGGATGTAGATGGGTTCGACGACTTCGCCGCCGCCGAAGGCGGGCGCGGCCTCCCCGGCGACCAGTTGCGTCTCGTCCGTGTTGTAGTGGAGCACTTTCCCGACCCGGTCGAGATAGAGATTCGACAGGGCGCGAGAGACGCTCTCGGCGATTCCGTCCGAGATGGAGTCGGGGTGACCGATACCTTTTCGCTCGACGATTTCGACCTGCTGATCCTCGACGGCGGTTCTGTCGGCCGCCTCGATACTTATGTTCCGTTCGGTCATTGTTCAGTCGTTTCGCACCGGCGATTCTATAACTTGCGGAAAATATTAGCGTCACAAGTATTACCATAGAACATACCCGCGCGACGGAGACGGTCGCCCTCCGCGACGACTACTCCTCTGCGCCGAGGAGCATCCCGAGATACGACGTCCGAATCTGGTCGTCCGGGTCGAGGCCCAACTGGCGGACGACGGCGTACGCACCGTCGCGAACCGACTCCACGTCCGCCTCCGCTTTGGCCTCGCGTTCGACTTCCACGAACGTTCCCACTCCCTCGACGGCGTCGAGAGTGACCGTGTAGCCGTTCAGTCGGTAGAACGTCCGGCCTTTCTCCACCACCGCCGCCGGTTCGAAGCCGAGTCCGTCCAACACGGCGTCCATCGTCTCGCCGTCGGCCACCTCCGTCTCGTGTTCGGTCCGCGTCTTCGACTCGTCGTCGACGAGTGGTCCCTTGTACGTCACGCGCGCCGTCGTCTCGCCTCCCGACTCTGCGGACTCGTCGCCGTCGGCGTCGGCGAGTCGCGTCTCGCGGCGGACGCGGAGAGCCTCGTCCGTGGCCGCGAAGTCGCGGTGCGGGGCGTCGTAGTAGGTGTCTACCTGTCGCACGCGCCCGACGCGTTCGGCACCTCGGTCTTCGAGCGTCGCCCGAACCGCGTCGTGGTCGGCCCGAATCTTGACCTCGACTTCGTACATGACTCCGTCGTCGTCGCCGCCGACGAAAAGCGTGGGTGACTCGCGAACCCGACCCGACCTGTTTTCCCCGACTACCTCTCCGCGGGCGAGAGCACCGTTGCCGCCGTCTGTGCCGGTCCATTTCGTCGGTAGACGCCGCTGGTGGGCGGTTTTCTCCGCGACGGGCGAAACGTGATTCTTAAGGGTCGCACGAGTATTGTACCGCGTATGAGTGACGAACAGCAGGCGGAGGCGGCCGACGCCGACGCGACAGACGTCGAAGAAGAGGTCGCCGAAGACGAGGAAGTCGCCGAGGACGGAATCCAAGACGGCGACTTCGTGCGCCTCGCGTACACCGTACGTACGGTCGAAGACGACACCGTCGTCGACACGACCGACGAAGAGGTCGCCGAAGAAGCCGAAATCGACACCGACGAGTACGACTTCGAACCGCGCGTCATCGTGGTCGGCGCGGGACACGTTTTCGAAGCCGTCGACGACGCCCTCATCGGCGGCGACGTCGGCGACACCGACGTCGTCGAGATTCCCGCCGCGCAGGCGTTCGGCGAGTTCGACGACGACGAAGTCCGCACGGTCAGCGCGAACAAGATCGACGAGGACGACCGCTACCCCGGCGCGCAGGTCCAAGTCGACGGCGAACAGGGCCGCGTCGAGACCATCATCGGCGGCCGCGCACGCGTCAACTTCAACCACCCCCTCGCGGGCGAGGACCTCGAGTACGACTACGAAGTTCTCGAAATCGTCGAGGACCGCGATGAGCAAGCCGAGAGCCTCCTCAGCATGTACCTCCAGGAGGCCCCCGAGGTCTGGATCCAGACCGACGAGGTCGAAGAGGAGACGGTCGTCGAACCCGACGAGGACGACGATGAGGACGCCGAACCCGAGACGGAGACCGAGACCGTCGAAAAGGAGACGCTGTACATCGAGGCCACGCCGCAGATGACGATGAACCAGCAGTGGATGTTCTCGAAGCAGCAGATAGCCCAAGACGTGATGGACCGTCTCGAACTCGACCGCGTCATCGTCCAAGAGACCATCGACGGGATGGGCGGCATGATGGGCGGTATGGGCGGTATGATGGGCGGCATGGGCGGCGGCGCGGACGCAGGCGACATCGAGGAAGCCATCGAGGACGTCGACGTGGACGCGGACGAACTCGTCGAGGAACTCGAAGGCGAAGAACTCGAAGAGTAACGCCCGACTCGGCGGCGACCGAACCGCCGGACTCTTAGTTCCCGTTTTCGCAGTTCAGAAGAGAGATGACCGACGGAGACTCCGAGGCCGCGACGCTCGACGTTCCGGACGACGCCTACGTCGCGGCCGTCGCCGCGGTATCGACTATCGCGCTCACGCTCGCGTTCGAGTACGGAGTCGGAGCGGACCCGCCGTTTCTCTCGCGACTCGCACCGCTCGGACCGTACTTCCTGTCGGTCTTCGCGCGCGGCGTCGACCTCGGCCCGGTCGATACGGTCCGCGTCTGGTCGCTTCTGACGGCGGCGGTGACGCTCTCGGTCTTCCTGTTCTACGCGGTCTGAACACGATTCAGCGGGTCACACGAACGTCGAGGCGGAGGCCCGGCCGGAAGTCACGCGATGTCGCGGCTGGTGTCGACGGTGACCTGTTCGCTCAAGCGGAGTTTGATGGTCTCTTCGGGCGCCTTGCCGCCGCGGAACTTCGGGACGGCGAGTCGGTTCTCTATCTCTGCGCCCTCTACCTCCGTCTGCAGGTCGAACACCACGTCCGACATGTGTTCTGTGTACCGGCGGTTCCGCGGCGCGTCGTCCGTCTTCAGCCCGTGAAGTATCGCGAGTCCGCCGGTGTTGACCATGTGCGTCTGCAGTTCGTTGAGGAACTCTCGATACCGAGCGGTACCGGCCTCCTCTAACACGTCCACCACGTCGACGATGAGGTTCGCCCCCTCCGGCAGTTCCGTGACGAGTTTGTTCGCGGAGTCAAGCGGTGCGCTCGCACCGATATCGCGAACCGTCGGACTGCCGACGGTTCCGGGCGTCCGGTTCACCGCGTCGAGCACCGCGGCGTCGGACCGGACGGTCGTGAGATACAGCGTCCCGCGGACGGCGGTGAGTTCGTAGAGGAACAGCTCAGACTGGCTCGCGGGCTCCGCGCCGAGAAAGACGATGCTCCCCGCCGGAATCCCGCCGTCGAGTTGTCGGTCAAGGACGTCGATACCAGTTGTGAGCCGTTCTGACACGTCATCTCTTACTACGGTCTGTTATATTATCCCTTCGGCGGCGTGTATCTCCTCTGTCACGTTCTCGTACGCCCGTTCGACCGCTTCGTCTTCGAGGACGGGGGGAGTCGCCTCGGGGACGCTTTCGACGACGGGACACCCGAGCAACTCCGAGACGCCCGGCGGCGTCACGCGCGCCCGAGTGACGACTGCGCCCACCACGGGCGTCCCGAGCGTTCGCGCCATCGACGCCGTCTTGGCCGTGTCGCGAAGCGACGGCGCGCAGAGCGACGAGACGAGGAGGACGCCGTCGCAGATTCGAAGCGGGGCGGCGGCGTCCGGTCCCGCCCCCGCCGGACAGTCCACGAGGACGGCGTCGCCCGCGTCCGCCTCGGTTCGCACCCGTTCCAGTCGCGCCGTCGCGTCGTCGCGTCCGCCGTCGGGCCGCGACGCTCCGTTCGTCGGCGCGGGCCAGACGGAGACGCGGTCGTAGGCGGGGTGACGGTACGGCGGCGTTCGATTCTCGGCGTCCGCGTCGGCGTCGCGCGGAACGCCCGCGAGGGCGTGGAGGTTCGGCATATCTCGGTCGGCGTCGGCGACGACCGTCTCCCCGTCTATCGCCGCCGCCAGTCCGAGCGTCGTCGTCGTCTTCCCGCATCCGCCTTTCCCGCCGGCTATCGCGAGCATGGCGGGGGTGGTCCCGTCTCGGTATAAGAAGCTACGCCCCGCGGCGCGGCGCGACGCACGCCTCGAACGCGAAACGCCGGCGTCGTCGCCCGTCGGTCAGTCGTGGCAGCATCCGCCCGCTTCGCCGCCGAAGTCGACGGCGAGGGGTTCGGAGATGGCCTCGTTTATCGCTTCGAGTCGCGCCTGAAGCGTCTCTTGGGCCTCGAGATACTCCGCCATGGCGGGCATCGAGTGGAGTTCCTCTTGGGCGGACTGGACCTTCTCGAGGCCCTCTTGGGTCGCGTTGCCCGTCTGGCGCGCGAACATGAACTCCTCGCGGAGCGATTCGAACTCCGAAATCTGCGCTTGGACCTCGTCGTCGTTCTCGACCGCTTGCTTTGCCTCCTCGAACGCGGCGTACTCGGGCGTCTCGGTGACTGCCTCGCCGAGTTCTCGGCCCATCTCCTCGAGGCGGTCGGTCTGCATGCTCATAGCTCGTGGTTGGGATGCGAGTCGTTTCAACTTGCCGGATGCGGGGGTCTACGGGGAAAGAGTCGTAGTCGTCGAACGACAACAGTTATCATGGGCGTCGTCTCGGCTCGGACGTTCGAACGGTGGCTCAGACGCCTCGATTCGGAGCGTCTACGGGGATTCGTGAGCGACCTGTACGCCGCCGCCGGCCGGGACGTGCGGCGGCGCGCGGACGGCACCCTCGTTCTCGCGGAGAGCGGTCAGACCGTCGTCACGGTCGACGCTCGCCTGCGACTCCGGACGCCGCGCATCCCCGCCGACGCAGATATCGTCGTCGCGGCGAGTCCGTCGCGTCGCCTCGTCGGCCGCGCCGCCGAGAGCGGAGTGACGCTTCTCGGACCGACGGACCTCCGCGAGATGGCGCTGTACGGCGTTGACCGCGACGACTGCGAGCGACTGTTCCGGCGGTACTTCGACGAGTCGCCGGTCGTCGAACGGTCGAACGGGGGTGCGGACGGGAGGACGCCCGACGCCGCGGGCGCGGACGCGGACGCGGCCCGCGGGTCGGACGGCCGGTGGGACCCCGTTCGCGAGGAACCGCTTTCGAGCCTCCTCGTCGTCGCTCTCGCCGCACTCGTCGTCGCCGCGGCCCTCCTCGGTCCGGTCGGACCCGGCGCGGACGACGCCGACGAACCGGCCGTCGAGGCCGGGACGGCGGAGGCGGCCGACGCCGACGACGGACTGTTCCCCCCGGGCGTCGGACCCACGGGCGTCGTCTCCGCGGAGACGCTGGCGACGGCGCACGCCGACGCCGTCACGGGGCGGTCGTACCAACTCATCGTGCGGCAGTCCGGAAGCGGCGCGTGGGCGGGGCGGACGTGGGACCGCGCGTATCAGAGAGCGGACGTCGCGGGTCCGACGAACTACCACTACTCGGTCACGGGATACCGGTCTACGGACGACGGGGACGACGAACTCGTCCAGTACTCGATGTACGCGGACGGACGGGACAACTACGTCTTCATCGAAGACGGCGACAACCGGTCGTTCGTCCGCTACTCGGTCAGAACCGACGAGGCCGGGCACGGCCCGTTCGAGAACCGCGCCGCCCGCGCCATCGAGCGCTATCTGGACGCGACGCGGACGAACGTCACCCGAGAGAACTGGAGCGTCCAACCCTATCGCATCGTCGCCACCGGGACGCCGGAGTCGGTGGACGACGCGGAGAGAATCGTCGACTACCGGGCGGAAGCGCACGTCGGCGCGGACGGGTTCGTCTCGCGTCTCACCGTCGCGTACGGCGTCCGAATCGACGACGAGGTGGAGAACGTCTCCTTTCGGATGGAGTACGTACAGATGGACGTCCAGACGGTCCGTCCGCCCTCGTGGTACGACGAGGCGCGGAACGCCACGCTGAAATCGGAACCCACGCCGGTCAGAGCTTCCTCGGCGACGCCCCGAAACGAGAGTTCGTCGGCGTCGCCGACGCCGAACGGGTCGGCGACCGAAACGACGCGCGCGGACGAGACGGCGCGTCCGACCGCGACGTCGCCGACTGCCGCCTCGGTGCGCGTCGCCGACCGTCTCGCAGTCGCGCGGTTTGGCCGTCTCGCACCCCGTTTCGGACTCCCCGCCGCCGCCGCATCGGGGAACGCCGACGTTATACCTCCTGAACGGCAACGAGGGGACAATGAGTCAGGACGCTTCTTCCGACGGTGACCTCCGGAACACCGGGATGTCGCTTCGGCACGACAGAGAGTGGGATTACGAACTCGACAGGATCATCGACGAAATCGAGGAACGGGACGCCTCGCGCGTCGGACTGCAGTTCCCCGAGGGACTGAAGCGACGCGGCCCGGCCGTCGCCGACGACCTGCGGGCACTCTGCGACGACGACGTGACGTTCATGCTGTCGGGGCAACCCTGTTACGGCGCCTGTGACCTCGACACCTACCTGATGCGCCGGACGGACGTGTTCGTCCACTTCGGGCACTCGCCGATGAAAGAATCCGAGAAGATAATCTACGTTCCCCTCTTCTCGAACGTGGACCCGTTCCCCATCCTCGAAGACTCGCTCGACGAACTGGACGGCGAGGAGGTCGGACTCGTGACGACGGCCCAGCACATGAACCGCTTCGAGGAGATGTGCGATTGGCTGGAAGAACGCGACTACGACGTCCACACCCGCCGGGGCGACGACCGCCTCTCCCACGAGGGCCAGGTCCTCGGCTGTAACTACGCCTCCGCGGACATAGACGCAGACCAGATACTGTACGTCGGCGGCGGGAAGTTCCACCCCCTCGGCCTCGCGATGGAACACCCCGACAAGAAGGTGGTCATCGCGGACCCCGTCAACAACGTCGTCACCATCGCCGACACGGAGAAGTTCATGAAACAGCGCTACGGCGCGGTCCACCGCGCGATGGACGCCGAGAAGTGGGGCGTCATCTTCTGTACGAAGATCGGGCAGGGTCGCATGGAGATAGCCGAGAAGATAATCGAGGACAACCCGAACGCCTACCTCATCACCATGGACGAGGTGACGCCGGACCGACTCCGGAACTTCGACATGGACGCGTTCGTCAACACCGGCTGTCCCCGAATCACCACCGACGACGGCCCGCGGTTCCACAAGCCGATGCTGACGCCGCAGGAGTACCGCATCGCCGTCGGCGACGAACCCCTCGACGCCTTGGAGTTCGACACGTTCCACGGCACGTGGTGAACTGACCGTCGAATTCGTCGTCGTCTCCGCTCTCTTTCGGTCTCTTTCACCGCCCCTTCTCTCCTCTCTCCTCTCGGTCCCTCTCTCCTCGCGGCGTAACCGTAACGTACATCGGAATTCCAACTAGTCCCACGTACGATGGTTCCCGCAAACGAACTGTTGGCCGCTTTCGGTACCGTGCCCCTCCAACCGAACGAACTGCCGGTTCTCGCCCGACTCCTCGGTACGGGAATCGGACTGACTATCGCAGTCGCGATAAGCGGCGTCCTCGCCGTCGTCGTCGCCGGTCTCGCGCCGACACTGACGGACGAGAGCCTGCAGAGGTGCCGCGACGACGGCGTCGTCGCCTTCCTCGTCGGTCTCGGTGCGACGATTCTGGTCCCCATCGTCTTAGCCATCCTCGCGGTCACGGTAATCGGACTCGTGGTCGCTATCCCCGGGTTCGTCGTCCTCTTCGTCGTTCTCCTCGTCGGGTCGGCTATCGGCGTCCTCCTCGTCGGCCGGTTCGTCCTCGGCGTCGTCTCTTCGTCCGCGGGCGAACCCGACACCCTGTTGGTGGCGTTCGCCGGGGCCGTCGTCCTCGTCGCCGTCTCGTTGATTCCGGTCCTCGGCGGACTGGTCAACTTCGCGATTTCGACCGCGGGCGTCGGCGCCGTCTCGCTCGTCCTCTGGAACCGGTACCGCTGACGACTGCCGGTCCGCGGCCGTCGGCCGCGCCCGGAACTGTCAATCCATAACTATTTTGTCTCGGTCTGCGCTCTCTCGGCTCGTGCCCTCCACGCGTACGAAAAAATCGTCGTCAGTAGCGCTCGCCGTCGCTTTCGCGGCCGGTGTCGTCTGTCTCGTCGAACCGGCGGCCGCCCAGTCGATTCCCGACGTGTCGCGCGAGTTCGGGTTCGACCCCGTGCTCGCTTTCCTCGGCAAGTTGGTGTTGAACCTCGCTCTCGGTGCCGTCGTACTCGGCGTCGCACCGGAGTTCTCTCGGTCCGTCGTCGACAGAATCCGCTCGCAACCCGTCGAGTCGTTTCTCTACGGTCTCTTGACGTACGTCGCCGTCGTCGCGCTGACGGTTCTGCTCGCACTCACCATCGTCGGCCTCGTCGTCGTCCTCCCCGGCCTTCTCGTTCTCGCCGTCGTCGGACTGGTGGCCAACGGCGTCGCGGTGGTCGCAGTCGGAACGCTCCTCGCCGAGTCGTCCGGGGAGTCGGCGCTCTGGGAGAGTCTCGCCGTCGGTGCCGTCGCCGTCTCGCTTCTGACGGCGATACCGCCCCTCATGGAACCGGTGAACTTCCTCCTCGGCACCGTCGGGATGGGCGCTATCGCCGCACGGTACTGGGAACGCCGATAGCACTGATTCGACTTCCGAGGCCCGTCACCCGTCGGCCTCGGGGCCGGCCGTCTCGATTTTCTCTGTCGTAATCAGGTATCGGTCCCCCTCGTACTCGATTCGGCCTCCATCGCTGACGCCGAACGCCGGGGCCGACGAGGCCCGTCCTTCGAGGCGAACGGTCTCGACGCCCGCCTCGAAGAACGGGAGCGTGTTTCGCAGCGTCCGGTCTCTGAGAGCCTGTTCGGTGAGTATCCTGCGAACGTCGTCCCCGCCGTCTCCGCTCTCCCCGTCCGCGCGGCGGACCACGAACGCGACCGTCTGAGCGTCGCTTCCGGAGTCGGCGTCCGTGGCGACGACGACGGTGTCGCCGTCCCGAGTCGTCTCCGTTACCTCGTCGGTCGGCGTCAGTTCGACCGGGTCGCCGTCGAGTTCGAACCGGGCGGCGAAGCCGACGCCGTTCTCGTAGTCTTCGCTCTCGAACCAGCCGTCGACAGTGAACGCGTACGTTCCGCCGCCGAGTCCGACGAGCGTCACCGAACGCCGCCCCTCCACGGGAGAGAGCGGCGTTCCGTCGAGTCGGTCGTTGTCCACCGTGAGCGTCCACGCGTGCGACTCGCCCGGACCGAGATACCGCAACGGTTCGGGCCAGTACCGAGGTTCGACGTGGAACCACTCGCCGTCGACCCGTTTCCAGACCGACCAGCCGTAGTCGTTGAACGCGAACCGAGCATCGGTGTCGTTCCGAAGCGCGAACTCGAAACCCGCGGTCGGAAGCGGCCCGCGACTCCTCGCGGGCGTCAGGCGAATCGGCGTCTCCTCGGTCGCTTCGGTCCACGAGACGACGCGCGTCACGTCGTCGTCCCACGGCGGACCCGACGCCTCGTTCGGAGGGACGCCGACGTCCGGGACGGCAGGCGCGTTCGGGTCCGCGGTAGTCGTCTCCGGCGACGAGGCGGCGGTGGTCGATTCCGCGCCGGTTCCGGACGGTCCGTCGCCGGCCGTGCAACCGGCGAACGCGACGCTACCGAGTGACAGGAGAAGGGCGCGACGGTTCATATCCTCGGGACTCGGTGACGGAGATAAATACTTCGTGGTGGTCCCCCGCGGCCTCGGACCCGGCCTCTCACCGGCCGTTCGGACCGCACGACGGCGCGTCTTCGACGTACTCGACGGCTTGCTCGGGCGTTTCGACCCGTTCGACGCCCGGCACGTCGTGGGTGTCGAGTCCGGCGAGCGGTCTGTCGTAGACGAACGAGAACCCGATTTCCGAGAGCGTCCCGCCGCTTCCGCCGATTGCGACGACGGCGTCGCCGTTCATCGCCACCAGCGCGTTCCGGGCGTGACCGAGTCCCGTCGCGATTGCGGTGTCCACGTAGTCGTTGGCGTCTTCGCGGCGGTCAGTCGGAAGGATGCCGATAGTTTCGCCGCCGGCGTCCGACGCGCCGCGACACGCAGCCTCCATGATGCCGCCGAGGCCGCCGCAGACGACGGTGTGGCCCCTCTCCGCGAGCAGTCGCCCCGTCGAGTACGCGGCGTCCAAACGCTGTTGGGTGACGGTTCCGCCGCCGATGACACTCACGCGCATACGTCCGCCTCCGCGGCGCGACAGAAAGAGACGGTGGTCGTCTTCACGTCGTCAATCGAGGTCTGTCGCCGGAGGCTGCGGGTCCCACGTTCCGAGCGTGCGCATGATCGTGTCCATCTCACAGAAATCGGCGGTGTGTCTTCGGCGCGCAGACATGACATCACTACACATACGGTCCGGATGTATATTCTTTTCGCGGGTTATCGACCACATAACGGGGATGTAAGATGGAATAGGATTACTAACGTTTGATATACGTGGAATAATATAGCCGTATGTTCTATTCTATTCTATTCTATTCCGGATGGGGAGACGCCCCGAGAGCGAACGGTTCGACCGACGGCGTCGGCGACTTCGCAACACTTAGTCTCCGCCCGTGCGCACCCCGCCGTATGTCCCTCAGTGACTGGAGCGATTGGCTTCCGCGCGCCGTCGAGGCGGCCGACCCGGAGACGGTGGCCGTCTGGTATCTCGGCTGTAACGGTTTCTTCCTGAAGGGAAGCGACGGCACGACGCTCGCAATCGACCCCTACGTCGGCCTCGGCGACCCGCCGCGGACCGTCCGCATGATTCCGGTTCCGTTCGACCCCGAAGACGTGGCGGAACTGGACGGACTCCTCGCGACGCACGAACACACGGACCACGTCCACGGCCCGAGTCAGGCCCCCCTCTTGGAGACCACCGGCACGACGTTCTACGCGCCGGACGACTCCGTCGACGTCGCCCTCGACGAGGAGGCGTGGACGGAGAACTACGACGTCGACGAATCGCAGTTCGAAGTCGTCGCGGAGGGCGACACACTCGACATCGGCGAGTTCACCGTTCACGTCGAAGTCGCACACGACCCGGACGCCACGCATCCGGTCTCGTACGTCGTCGAACACGAGTCGGGCACGTTCTTCCACGGCGGCGATACGAAACCGACCGAGGAGTTCGCCGAACTCGGCGAGGAGTACGACATCGACCTGGGCGTCCTCGCGTTCGGCGCGGTGGGCAACATCCCCGACAAGCGGACGGGCGACCCGGTGCGGACGAAGTGGTACTCGACGGAGAATCAGGTCGTGAAAGCGGCGTCCGACCTCCAGTTCGACCGTTTTCTCCCCAGTCACTGGGATATGTGGAAGGGACTGACCGCCGACCCGACTGCGCTCCACCACCACGCGCGAAGTTTCGACTACCCCCGACGGTTGGAACTGGCCGAAATCGGCGACCGCGTGGATCTCTAGTCCGGCATCTGACACTACGCGAGCGGACAGACTGTCACGGCTCCGAAAATCCCCGGTTATTTTATGTAATGGCTTTCGGAAGGGATGCTCATGAGCCACGAGTCTGACCTAGGGGGGCCGGTGTACGTCTCGGACGGAGACGTATCAGTCGAGAAATCGTTCGTCGCCGACGACTTCCCGGTTCCGGCGATAAAGTTCCGCATCACTTCCGACAGCGACGAGACGGTCCACGTCCGAATCGTCGACAGTATCCCCAAAGAGTTCCCGATGGAGGGAGTGGGGTTCCACCCCGACTACGAGAGCGACAACTGGACGGCGTACAAGGACCAACGCGTCGAGTACGAACGGACGCTCGACCCCGGGGAGGCGGTCACGACGGTGTACGGCATCCGCCTGAGCACCGTGAGCGAGGCCGAGGACTTCCTCGTCGAACCGGTGTTAGAACGACCGCCCGTCCCCGAGGAGAGCGACGACGGCGACCACGCGGACGACGGCGTCGAGGACATCCTCGGCGAGGACCGGAGCCAACTCGTCCGCGACGCGTTGCAGGGCAACGGGTCTCTCGCGGACGAGGAGTCGCTTCCGGAAGACGACGTCGAGGGCGACGAATCGCCTCTCGCCGACGCGGACGGCGACGCCGCCGCAGGCGACGCCACGGGCGACGACGCCGCACCCGGCTCCGCCATCGAGGAGGCCGAAGACACCGTCGAAGACGCCTTAGAGTCGATTCCGAATCCCGGCGACGAGACGACGGGGCCGCGCGAACTCGACGACGACTCGATTCCGGTCGTCGTCGATTCGCCCGTCGAGGCAGACGACGCGAGGGCCGACGATGAGGCGTCCGCCGACGAGAAACCACCGGCTGACGGGCAGACGGCGTCAGACCACGACGCCGCCGCGGTCGGTTCTGAGGGGGAGGCGGCGACCGACGACGCCGACGCGGACGACTCGGACCGAGCGGAGGCGGAGTACGTCGACGTCGAAGACGCGGTATCGGACGAGGACGCGGCCGAGGCGGACGCGGAGGAGAGCGGTACTTCGCGCGCCGCGCCCGCCGGAGACGGGTCGCTCGCGTCGGCCCTCGCGGCGGAGATTCGCGACGGGCGCGTCTCCGACGACGACTTGGAACTGATCCGGTCGGAACTCGACTCGGGCCTTCCCCGGAGCGCCGACGTTCGCATCCGCCGCCTCCAGGGGCAGATGAACGATTTAGAGGCGTACAGCGACGCACTCGCGGAGTTCATCGACGAGGAGGGCACCGGCGCGGACGTGGTAGCGTCGCTCCGCGAGGAGATGCAGACCGTCTCCGAGGAACTCGACGCCCTCGAAGCGAGCGTCTCCGACGCCGAGGACGAACGCTCCGCCGTCCGGTCCGACGTCTCTCGCCTCCGCGGTGACCTCGGCGCAATCGACGAACGCGTCGAAAACGCGGCGCAGGAACTCTCGGACGTGAGCGAGACGGCCGACTCGAACGCGTCGGCGGTCGCCGACCTGCGCTCGGACCACGACGACGTCTCCGCCCGCGTCGACGGCGTCGAATCCGACGTGTCGGACGTCTCTACTCGCGTCGCGGACGCCGCAGCGGAGGCGTCGGCGGCGAACGAAACCGCCGCCGAACTCGACGACGAACTCGGCGACGTCCGCGAGGACATCGCCGAACTCGACGGCGACATCGTCGACGCGCGGGAGGAACTCTCGGAAGATATCGAAGCGATTCGCTCCGACGTGGAGGAGTTGTCGACGGCCATCGACCGCATCGAGGAACTCGAATCGACGGTCGAGGGCCTCGAATCGTTCCGCCACCGCCTGAACGACGTGTTCGGGGCGGGCGCGGCGGCGGGCGACGGCGACGAGGAGTAGTCCGCCGTTCTCCCGTTCTGCCCGAAACGCAACCTGTTTAGCGTCCGCGTCCGTGAACTCGACAATGACCGCTACGGTGCGCGTCGCCGTTCCGCGCAAGGGACGCCCCCTCGAAGCCGTGTTGGAGCGCTTCGCCGAGTGTGCCGACGCCGCGGCACTCGCGGACGAAATCACGTCTACGCTTCGCTACGAGAAGTCCGTCACCAAGGGCGACGCCCATCCGGAACGCGACGTGTACGAACGTCTCGCCGACTACAGCGACCTCTCGGACCCCTCGGAACCCGAGTACACTCTCCTCCGGGACGACCGAGACGGGATGCCGCGCCGCGTCGTCTTCGACAGCGTGACGCTCGACGTCGGCGGTGTGGCCGTCCACCTCGTCGGCCGCGAGGAACCGTTCCGCGCGCTTCGCACCCACGAGTTCGGCCTCGGGTTCGACAGCGCCGACCTCGTCCTCGAAGAGGTCGTCAAACTGCGAGCGGAGGGTCTCGGCAGCATCGCCGACATCAACGCCCGAATCGACCCGATGGACACGGACGTTCGGGTGGTCTCCGGCCTCGGAGACACCGTCTACCACACGCTCATGGCCAAACCCGAGATACTGCCGCCGGGGTCGGACCTCGACCGGTCGTTCGTCGAAGGCTACGAGGGACCGCTCTGCATCTCGCCGCGGTACGAACGACTCGTCGAGGCGGTTCTCGGGACGAGCCAACTCGACGGCGTCACCTTCGCTTACCCCGACGACGCGGCCGAAGAGGAGGCCGCGATAGCGGACGTCGGTCTCGGCGTCTACCTCACGATGACGGGTTCTACCGCCCGCGACCACGGACTCGTCCTCGGTGAGCATCTGTTCCCGAGCGAGACGGTGCTGATGGAGAACGTCGCCGAGTCCGACGCCGCCGCAGAACGCGTGAAGGCGGCCGTCGCGGACGAAGACGTCGAGACCGAGATTCCAGTCTGACGGCCGAGGCGGCCCCTCGAACTCCGCCGTCGCCGCCGACCGGCCGTTCGACGTCTCCGTCTCCGCGGGACGGGCCTGTCAGAACTCTCCGCGGACGACGCCGGCTACCCGTTCGCGGTCGAACAGGCGTTCGCTCTCGGCTATCTCCGGGTACGGCCCCTCTTCGTACGTCGGCCACTCGCCGAACCGGTCGGGGTAGAGCTGTTTTGCGGTCATCTCCGTCTGGAAGAGGTTCAGTATCGGTCCCTGATAGCGCGCCCCCTGCGCGTAGACGCGGCCGTTTCGAACCGCGGAGAGTTCTCGGCCGACCGAGTGTTCTTCGAAGCCGCGGCGAATCTCGGCCATGTCCGTGTCCGGATGCATCCCGCCTAACGTGAGAATCACGTCCGGGTCGGCTTCCAGCATCGTCTCCATATCGACCTGCGCGCCGGAGTCGATATCCTCACCGAGTACGTCCACCGCTCCGAACGGGCGCACGTGCGCCGTCAGGAACCCGGGGGTGTCCACGTTGTAGACGTACGGACTCTCTACGTCGCTCATCCCGGCCATCACGACGGTCGGTCGCTCCTCGGCCGGGGGAAGGTTCTCGTCCACCGTCGCGAGCAGTTCGCTCCGAACCTCCGCGAGGGCCTCGTAGCGCGCCTCCTCGCGGAACGCCCCCGCGACCTTCTCGAACATCTCCCAGAGTCCGTAGTACTGGTACTTCTCGGCCCACTCTGCGGGCGGTTCCGCGTTTCTATCGCTGAACTTGTTACCGAACCACGGGCCGACGTTCTCCCGTATCTCGGCTACGTCGTCCATGTTCCATCCGTCGAGTGCGAAGAGGCTCGCGGGGTCCGCGAGGTGGACGTCGCTGTCTAACTCGTAGAGGTTCTCTTTTCCCGGATTCCACGAGGAGTACAGTCCCGACCAATCCAGCGAGACGCCGTCGAGACGCGGCGTAAACTGGTTCCAGAGCGCGTCGTAGTAGTCCGGAGCGTGCATCGCGTTGACGTCGTCGCCGCGACCGAGTGCGAACGCCATCCCGGCGAGGTGGGTGAGTCGGGTGAAGATGCTCTCAGGGACCGTCTCGAACTCGACCGTCCCCATCGGTGCCATCGTCACGGAGTACGACCCGTCTGCGGGTTCGTCCGTCCGCGTCGCCGCCTCGGACTCGGTCGTCTCGTCTGTCTGCGTCGCGTTCGGTTCGGCTCCGTCGCCCGTACACCCCGCGAGCAACCCGCCAGCGACGAGTGCGCCGCCGCACTTCACGTAGTCGCGTCGAGTCGGTGCTCTCCGAGCGTCGCGTTCGCGTGCCATCGATTTTTAGGTTCGCCTAATCAATTAAACCAGTTCCGGAATTTCGGCGAGCCTAAAACGACTGCGGTGGCGTCCGGCGGGGCCGAACGCGGGTTCGCGCCGACTCGACGCGACTCCCTCCAACGACGGCGCTCTGCGAGGGGACGGAGACTCGGCGTTCGAGTACGACCGCCGCCGGTTCAATATAGCGAAATAGGATTCACAAGTCCGATATCGGACGCCCGAACCGGTCAAAAAACCGAATAGATGTGTGTCTCGTACGTCTCTCGCACTCGGTCACCCCAGTTGTGGGTGTACGTGTCTATGATGTCGCCGCCGACGTCGCCGCGGAGGTATTTGACGATGCCGCGGTCACCGGTTCGGTCCCGGAGGTGGGTAGTGAAGAAGTGCCGGAAGTAGTGCGGCGTGACGTTCTCCTCCGCGTTGCCGCCGGCGCGGTGCCATCCGACGTCGCGGGCGTGGCGTTCGACGACGTGGTGGACCATATCCGGCGTGAGCCGTCTCCCCCAACTGCCGGACGTACTGACGAACAGGGGGTCTGCGGGCGATTGAACGTCCGGGCGGACGGCCAACCACCGGGCTAACACGGCTTCCAGTTCGTCATCTACGGGGACGACGGTGGAGCGCTTTCGCTTGTTCGAGGCGGTCCGTTCCTCGCCGTTCGCTACCGCGCCGGCGTTCGGTTCGGCGGAGACGTACAGCGACGGCCCGCGGCCGTCGAGTTGGGCGCGACTCGATACATCGCCGAGCGGTGTGTCGTCCGCGAGTGAGACGTCCCGAAGGTCGAGATTGCAGAGTTCGCCGACGCGCATCCCCGTCTTGAGCAATGTGACGACGAGAGCGTAGTCTAAGGGGTGGTGGATATCGCGGAGGAACCGCCGCATCTCCGGGAGGGATATCTCCCGGCGGGAGGGGTTTGTCTCTATCTGTTCGTCCATCTCCTCCATGACGAGCGTCATCGGGTTGGCCTCGAACGCGCCGACCTGTGCCATGTACGCGTAGAAGCGGTGGAGGTAGGACGCGTACGTCGCGACTGTGCTGTCTGCGGCGTCCGACTGGCGAAGCGAGTGTATCCACGCCATACAGTCGCGGTGAGACGCCGCCTCGACGCGCTTTCGGGCGCCGTCCGGGTTCGACTCGGGGTCTCTGAGGAACGCCTCGAAGCGCCGAAGAACGCGCTCGTAGGCGTCCCTGGTCCGCTCCGTCTTCCCGTGGTAGATCATGTCTTGGAGGAAGTACGCGACCGGGTCCTCGACGGACTCGCCGTCGGCCGTCTCAACGGCCATCGGTTCTCTCTCCGCTATCGGACGCGACGGTGTACCCGCCGTGTCGACCGCTGTACTGGACGCGGTTTTCGGCCTGCAACTCCTGTAGCGTCTCGTCGAGTCGGTCTTCGACGTCCTCGGTCAACGTTTCGAGGAGTTCGTCCCACGACCGGTGTTCGGCCGCCGAGAGAGCGTCGAGGACGCTCTTTTCGAACTCGTTGGTCCGGCCGTCGTCAGGGTCGTCGCCGTCCGATTCCGCGCCGCCGTACGACCGGTCCGGCACCTCGAAGTCCCGGCGTCCGGCTTGGACCATCGTCCGGACGAACTCGCTTTGACTCATCCCGAGTCGCTCTGCGTGTTCGACCCACCGTTCTTTCTGGTAGGCGGGGACGTACGTCTGTACGGTCTTTCGCTCTTCTCCCTCACTCGACATGGCTACTCCTCCGTCTGCGGCCTATTTCGGTTTTGTCGTCGATTCCGGTCGTCGGGGTCGACCGAGTCGCCGACCGACGGTGGCCCGACTGGATTTCAGCTCTCTCGTTTTCGGTAGGTCTCGGTGAGCGATTCGATCGTGGTTTCGTCTGTTGCTCTGCAGTGTGCGGACGGTTCGTGCTGGATGTTCTCGGGCACGGCGTCGGCGGATGGGCGTGCTCCCCGGTCATCGAACGTCCCACCACATTGCCGCCGCCGTCTCTCGAAGGAGTCTACTCACGTTACATGCACACATCAGCATAACCCTACTTATATTGTTCTACGACCCCGGGATACCGAACTTTATCTGTGAAGCTACAGCCAAATAACGGCGGATTGGATGTACATACACAAATATACTATGGACTATTCTTCCCTTTGACATACAACAGATTCCGCGCGCGAGTGCTGTCGAGGGGTCGGCTCGGTACTCACTATCGAACGTCCGGGAGTTATTGATATCTATTCGATATAGTTCGAAATTATGTCCCGATGGAGGGTCGTCTTCCCACCGTTTACCCCCGGGGTGACGGGGCCGAAACCACCCTCTAGAAACCGGAGAATTTGACTTGTTGTTCGCGTCGGTACTCGACAGCACTGATTTTCTCGATTCGATGATCACCGTATTCACTTCTGTTTTCGTGGCGACAGTCCGGCAACACCACCACCGCTCGAACCGGGGTCCATTATCTCTGAACCGAGTGCAGTATCGCTCGTAAAAGAGAGACGGCGTCGTTCGAAGCGGCGGATTCGGCTGTCCGAACGCGATAGCCCCGACTCGGCAGGGACAAATCTGATAGGATTGGAATACACTCTCAAATTCCTAATATTCTCTGGTTATTTCTTGTTCTCTTCTACATTTATTTGCTTTTCAACGAGATATATGCGAAAACCATATACACGGACAGATGGATGAGTAGCTGGAATGGCAGAACACACGGCTCGTGACGAGGAGGAAAACGGGGACCACGGAGAGACCGACGACGGTTGTCGTCTCCATCGTCGTGACGCGCTGAAGATGAGTGCAACCGCGGTCGCTGCCGGGTTGACCGGCCTGTCGATGACGAGTTCGGCGGCTGCAGCCACCGAGCGCCACGGAATCTCGTTCGACCGCGTGGTCGACGCCGTCGACGACTTGGGACTGGACCCCGACGGCGACGAACCGATCGATTCGGCGATAGCCGAGACCATAGAAGAGGGCGATACTCTCGTCGAGTTCCCGCCGGGCGAGTACTACTGGAAGGACAGCATCTCCGAACACGACGTCCGAAACTGGGGAATTCGCGGTCTGGGCGACGACCCGACCGACGTCCGGTTCGTCTCCGACGAGGGCGCCTCGAAGCATCTGCTGAAGACGAACGGAGGGAACGGCCTCCTCGTCGAGAACGTCGCTCTCGACTACGGATCCGACCGAGACGGCAGTCTCGGACTGGTACTGAAGCTAGACGACGGCCTCCGCGTACAGGACGTTCATTTCGTCGGGTACAACCCGATCGAAAACGACGGCGCCGTCGACAACCTGAGCCCGCAGGCGCTCGATTCCGACGGTCGGGCTATCGTCGATGGACTCGTCAGAACGGGCCCGACGGACGTCAGACCGCACGGCGAGAACGAGGGCTGCATCTGGCTCGGTGACAACCACGTCGGCGAGTTGGTCGTCCGGAACTCCCACATCGAGAACACCGGGACGAACGCCATCTACGCCCGCGCGGCCCCCGGAGACGTGAAAGTCGAAGACTCCCTTTTCGTCAACAACAACCAAGCGTCGCTCCGCATCGGCGGCGAGGGGAGCCACGTGAAGAACTGCCGGTTCGTCGTCGATACCGACGACGCCACAGACGAGAACGACGGCCGATTCATCAACCCGAACTCGATCCTCTGGGAGACGGGCGAAAGAGGCGAAAACGGCGGCTCCATCGAGGGGTGTGACTTCATCTACGAGTCGGTCCCCTCGGAGACGACAGCCGTCTGGATTGACGGTTCGGCGGGCGAGACGACCATCCGCGACAGCCGGTTCCGACTCGACGCCGACGCGGCGGCCGTTCGCGCCGACGACCCTCGGGACCCGCGTCTCGGAGAGACGAGCGAACGGCCGTGGAACGTCACGCTCGACGGCGTGAGCGTCACCGGGTCGTCCTCGGGGTCGACACCCGCCATCTCCATCGAGAACCGCGACGACTCGACCATCCGAAACAGTTGCCTCCATCTGACCGGGGACCGCCACGGTGTCCTCTTCCGCGACTGCGACGACAGCGCCATCGAGGATACGAATATCAACGTCGGCGGCGAAGCGACCATCTTCCAGGGATCCGACGTCTCTACGTCGGGAATCACTGACTCCGAGAGTTGCCCGGTCCCGGGCGACTCCTCGTCCTCCGGCCAGGAGGCGGACGCACAAGAAGAGACCGAAGAGGAAGACACGGAGACCGAAGAGGAAGACACGGAGACCGAAGAAGAGACCGAGACTGAGACCGAAGAAGAGACCGAGACTGAGACCGAAGAAGAGACCGAGACTGAGACCGAAGAAGAGACCGAAACCGAGACAGCGACCGAAACCGAGACAGCGACCGAAACCGAGACCGCGACCAAAACAGACGACAAGTAACCGCTTTAGAGCCGCTACCGGCCGCTTTCCCCGCTTTCCACTGCCGCATACGCCACCTCCTTTCTCTCCGCTACGCTCGACTCGATTACTTCTGTCCACTCCGTGCGACGATATCGAGCGAGGTTCGTACCCGGTTCGACTGTGATTCGTGGTGAGCGCTACCGTTCGACACCACCGACGAACGTCCGACGCCGCACGCGTACATCATATGTCGCTATATACAATGGCCGCCGCAGTCAACCCGACTCCGGGTGCTGGCGGCGGCGAAAGGGGAAGAAAAGAGACCACCTCACGTCCCGTCCGTCTCGATGCGGCGCTCTGAACGCTCTACGACACCGCTCGGTAGCACACCGGGGTGCGAACTCGCTCACGTCGGGGTAACGGGCACGATTTCGCCTATCCTTCGAGCGGTTCTACGAGGTCCGGCCCGTCGTTGGTCGGGTCGTTCACGCGGGTGGAGACGGGGTACGCGTGCATCTCGCTGCCGGGGTGCGTATCGAGAAGAGACGCCGCCTCGTCCGAGTCGCCGTCGAGCCACGTCGATTCCTCGTCTGGGGCTAAGACGACCGCCATCCGGTCGTGGAGGTCCGCCACCACGTCGTTCGGTTCGGTGGTGATCACGGTGAACGTCTCCAGTACGTCGGGTTCGGCGTCGGGTCGCCCGCCCGCCGAGAACTGATTCAGTCCGGTCTGAGTCCCGTCGGGTCGCCAGCGTTCCCAGAGACCGGCCATCGCGAACGGGCGGTCGTCCTCGAACGCGACCCGGTACGGCCGTTTCTCCCCGTCGCGGACGGCCCACTCGTAGAACCCGTCGGCGACGACGAGACAGCGCCGACGCTCGAACGCCTCCCGAAAGCTGGGTTTGTCTCGCACCGTCTCCGCGCGCGCGTTGATGAGATTGCGTCCCACCGATCTGTCGTCGGCCCACTCCGGGACCAGCCCCCACTTTTGGAGGCGAAACTCTCCGGGCGCGTCGTCGGTGATCACCGGGAGTTCCTGCCCGGGCGCGCAGTTGTACCGCCGTTCGAACGACTGCGCCGGTTCGGCGTCGAATCTCGACGCGAGTTCGTCCGTCGGTGTGAACAGACTGTACCGGCCGCACATGACCTCCCCTTGGAGCGACGCGTACAAAAACTACGACCCCCCGAATCGGTTCGGAGAGTCCGACATCTCAGCCCGGACTCGAAGGGTTTAGGCCCCGTGACGCCCGCCTTCCGCACGTGCGAATCGAGAACAGTTTCATCCCCGTCCGCGGCGTCGGCGAACGGACCGAACAGACGTTGTGGGCCGAGGGGGTACTCACGTGGGACGAGTTCACTCCGGAGGCGTCCCCCGTCGGCGCGAAGACGGGCGAACGCATCGAGTCGTTCATCGCGGACTCGTTGGAACGACTCGACGACGGCGACGCCCGGTACTTCGGCGACGTATTTCCGTCGGGCGAGCGCTGGCGACTGTACGAGAACTTCCGCGAGGACGCCTGCTTTTTCGACATCGAGACGACCGGACTCGACGCCTCGCGAAACGACGTGACCACAGTCTCCGTTCACCGCGGCGGCGAGACGACGACGCTCGTCCGCGGCGAGACGCTCACCGCAGAGGCCCTCCGCGACCAGTTCCGCGACGCGTCGCTCGTCGTCTCGTTCAACGGAAAGCGGTTCGACGTCCCCTTCCTCGAAGAGTCGTTCGACTTCTCCGTGGACCTGCCGCACGTGGACCTGATGTATCCGTGCCGGAGACTCGACCTGACGGGCGGTCTCAAGCAGATAGAGAAAGACGTCGGTATCGATCGGGACCGACCCGACCTCTCTGGTCGCGACGCGGTCAGACTCTGGCGTCGGTACGAACGCGACGGCGACGACGACGCTCTCGACACGTTGGTCTCGTACAACCGCGACGACACGGTCAACCTGAAACGCCTCATGGACGTCGTCGCCGGAACGCTTCACGAGGAATCGCTCGGCGGCGTCGACGGCGCGACGTGTAACCTTCCGACCCGCGACTCCGTCTGAACGTTCGGTCCGTGACCCTCCCGGCGGGACGGAGACGGTTACCGGACGATGTCGCCGATGCGGCGCGGTTCGCCCTGGAGGTCGGGGTTCTTCTCGACGATCTGGAGGACCTCGTGGTCCGTCACGTCCGGGTACGCCTTCTCGGTGGCGTCTTCGATGAGGTCTTTGTCGAGTCGGAACTCGGTGCCCTCGTACTCGACGTCGACCCCTTTGTCGTCGAAAGAAAGGACGGTCATGCGTGACCGTAGTTTACGGGAGAATAAAAACGCACGCTTCGAACCGTCAGACGCCCGTCGTACGGGCGGTTTATTACCCAGCACGCGTTGGTCGGAGTTGTGTCACTCGGTACGGACCCGCTCGATGCGCTCGAGATACCCGACGGGACGACCGTCGAGGAACACGACTTGGTGACGGAAAGCGACGTCATCGTCGGCGGACAGAGCACGGTCGAGTTCGGAGTGCGCGGACGGAACGTCGTCGCCGGCGAACGGGTGCGGTTCGGCGGCGACATAGAGGCCGAAGGCGACTGTCGATTGGACACCTGGTGCGACGTGGCCGGTAACATCCTCGTCGGCGAGAACGCCTACCTCGGCGAACGCGTTCACGTCGGCGGCCGACTGATGGTCTCGGGTGATTTAGACATCGGCGACGACGTCGACATCGAAGAGGGGTTCGAGGCCAACGGCTGGATAGTCATCCGCAACCCCGTCCCGACGCTCGTCTTTTACTTCATCGTCCTCTCGCAACTGCTCCGACTCGACGAGACGGACGCGGCGGACGAACTCGCAGATTCGCTCGCGGGCGAGAGCGACAGCCAACCGCTGACGATTCCGCGCGGGTCGACCGTCTCCGACGACGCGTGGCGCGCTTCGACCCCGGCGGTCGTCGGCGACGAATGCCGACTCCACGGCAACATCCGCGCGCAGTCTATCGAAATCGGCGAGGACAACAACATATTCGGCAGTCTCCGCGCCCGCGACGACATCGTCGTCCGGGCGGGAACGCGCGTCCACGGCGACGTGACCACTCGGAACGGGACGGTCACCGTCGAGTCGGACGCGCGCATCCTCGGCGACGTCTCCTGTCGGGAACTCGAACTCCACGAGGGCGCGGTCGTAGACGGGACGATGCGCGCCCGCGGCGAGATGCGCATCCACAGCGCGGACTCCACGCGCGACGCGGAGTGAGGCAGCCGTCTCCGACGGTCGGTCGGCGGCTTTCTCCCGGTCGAGATGACTGAAACGACCGTTTGTGCCTACGGTACTGCTTTTTGATGGGTCGTGGTAGTCGATGACAGCATGCCAGCAAGACGAACGCTCGCAGTCGTCGGACTCGCCGCCCTCCTCGTTCTCTCGGGGTGCGGGGGCGCGTCGAACGGCGGCGGCGACGGCGGCGGCGCACCCTCATTCGGTGCCGGCGACGCAGAGCGGAGTACGGCCGCCGCGGAGGCGACGGCGTCCGCGGGCGACGGCGAGTCGGCCTCTCGGGAAGCCCTCCAGCAACGCGCGCTGATAAAGACGGGCCGCCTCGTCGTCGAGGTTGACGACTTCGAGTCCTCGCGGGCGAACCTCACGGAGTCCGTCGAGGGCTACGGCGGGTTCGTCAGCGAGACGCGGACGCAACGCCGCGGGTCCGAGAACAACAGCTACGTCTACGGAACGCTCGTCCTCCGCGTCCCCTCCGAGGAGTACGAATCGCTCCTCTCCGACGCCGAAGCCGAGGGCGACGTCGTCTCTTCGGAGACGAGCACCGAGGACGTGACAGAGCGGTTGGTCGATCTGGAAGCCCGATTGGAGAACCTCCGGGCGGAACGCGACCGCCTCAGAACGCTGTACGACCGGGCGAACTCGACGGAGGACGTTCTGGCGGTGCAGCGAGAACTCTCGGACGTGCAGGGCGAAATCGAGCGACTGGAGGCACAGAAACAGTCGCTCGAACGCCGCGTCGCCTACTCCACGCTGACTGTCGAACTGCGAGAACCCGACCCCACGCCGCAGTACGTCCGCGAGTCGTGGTACGACACGCCCGTCCTCTCGGCGTTCCTCGAATCGGTCCAAGGCGTCCTCGTCGTCGGGCGGGCCATCGTCGTCGGGTTCGCCTACGCGCTTCCGTACCTGTTCGCGTTCGTCGCGCCCGTCGCCCTCCTCGGCGCGGCGGTGTGGCGGTTCCGACACCGACTCTCACGCTGAGTCGGAATCGGCGCTCCGGTCGATTCGACCGCCCGAGGACCGAAAAGAAGTTCCGACGCTCGGCCCTCTCTCCGCGTATGCTCTCTATCGCGCTAGCGGGCAAACCCAACGCGGGTAAGTCCACGTTCTACAAGGCGGCCACGCAGGCGGACGTGGACGTCGGCAACTACCCCTTCACGACCATCGACCCGAACCGGGGAGTGACCCACGCCCGCACCCGGTGTCCGTGCCTCGACAGAGACGAACGCTGCGGCAACTGCGAGGACGGCACGCGGTACGTCCCCGTGGAACTGCTCGACGTGGCCGGACTCGTCCCCGGCGCGCACGAGGGCCGCGGACTCGGCAACCAGTTTTTGGACGCACTCACCAACGCGGACGTCATCCTCAACGTCGTCGACGCCTCCGGCGGCACGAACGAGGAGGGCGAACCCGTCGAAGTGGGAACGTACGACCCCGTCGAGGAAGTCGATTTCGTCCAAGAGGAGCTAGAGCAGTGGCTCACCGGCATCATCGACCGGAACTGGGAGTCCGTCGAACGGAAGTCCCGGTCGCCGGACTTCGACATCGACGACGCCCTCACGGAGATGCTCACCGGGTTCGGCGCGACGGAACACGACGTGGCGGCGTCGCTTCGGTCTCTCGACTACCCGGCGGACCCGATGCAGTGGGAAGACGAGGACCGAGAGACGCTGGCGCGCGACATCCGCGAACGGACGAAACCCATCGTCCTCGTCGCCAACAAAGCCGATATCGCCCCCGACGAGAACGTCGAACGACTCCGCGACACGGGAAAGCCGGTGATTCCGACCACCGCCGACGGAGAACTCGCCCTCCGGACGGGCGCGGAGGCGGGCATCGTCGAGTACGACCCCGGCGACGAGGAGTTCGAGATAGTGGGCGACGTCTCCGACGCCCAAGCGAAGGGGTTAGAGAAGATTCGCGACGTGATGGCGGAGTACGGCGGGACGGGCGTCCAGCAGTCGATAAACACCGCCGTCTACGACGTTCTCGACGTGTTGACGGCCTACCCCGTTCAAAACGAGACGCGGTGGACCGACGGGACGGGCGAGATGCTCCCGGACGCGTTTCTCCTCCCGCAGGGGTCGACGCCGAGAGATCTGGCGTACGCCGTCCACTCGGATATCGGCGACGGCTACCTCCACGCGGTGGACGCGCGGTCGAACCGCCGTATCGCCGAGGAGTACGAACTCGACGAGGGAGACGTCATCAAAATCGTGAGTACGGCGTCGTAGAACTCGCGAGTACGGCGTCGTCGTCGTCGAACGCGCCCGACAGCGTCGTCACTCGCGGGGTGAAACGCCCGGGCAGGAAGGACGGGCGTGTCCATGGCAAGTCCTACCGGGCCCGGGTGGGAGTCTTTTCGAGTCGAGCCGTTATAAATAACAAGGAGATACCTGCGCCTCTCGACGGGGGGAACGGATACGATACCCCAGCTGGGTCTTCGTGTCTTCCCGCGTCTACGCGGGAAACCTCAGGAAACGGTCGATTCCTGGAGGATCTGAGCCGTCTGTTCTGCGACTCCGCCCGTCGTCCGCGCGACGGTTTCGTCCTCGTGGTCGAAGCGGACGAGTCCCGCCTCGTCGAGTTTCGGGAGATGGACGTGGTACAACTGCACCGTGGCCGCGCGCCGTTCGTCGTCGCTCACCTCGTCGGAACGGACGTCGTCGCGGGCGGCGACGACGTCGGCGGCGAGGCTTTCGACGGGCACCGACCCGTCTCGGTCTTCGAGACAGGAGAACGCCAGCCGTCGGGTCCGGTCGGAGAGAGCTTCGAATGGGGTTTCGTGGTCCATCATAGCGTGGAGATGTTCGGGGCGAGCGAGTCGTCCCGTCTGAGTGGTACCTACCACCGCCACCCCCTCAACGCTGTCCCTACTCACTTAGGTCATCCATCGGACACGTACCCCGGACGCGGTCCGGGGGACGCGGTTCGAAGAGACGGCGGCGGCGGCGAACCGTTCAGTCCGCGTCCGACGAGAAGACGCGCGGGACGGAGACGCCGGTCCGTTCGGAGAACGTGTACGCCGCGACGGCGACGAGGACGATACCGACGGCGAGCAACGGAAGCGGCGAGATTCCGTATCCGCTCGCGAGGAACAGGAGCGTCGCCACCGACCCGCAGACGACGGCGTACGGAATCTGTGTGTTCACGTGGTCGACGTGGTCCGACCCGGCGAACATCGACGACATCACCGTCGTGTCAGAGATGGGAGAACAGTGGTCGCCGAACAGCGACCCGGTGAGAATCGCGCCGATGGCGCCCGGAAGCGGCGCGCCGAGGTTGAAGGCGAGGGGAACCGCCACGGGGAACATGATTCCCATCGTCCCCCACGAGGTGCCGATGCTAAAGGAGATGATGGCGGCGGAGACGAAGACGACGGCCGGAAGCAGGCTGGCGGTGATGACTCCTTGCGAGACGGCGACGACGTACGGGCCGACGCCGAGAGCCTGGCTGACGGCGCCGATGGTCCACGCGAGAGAGAGGACGGCGACGGGGAACATCACCATCTTGAACCCCTCGAAGATGGAATCGCTCACCTCGTCGAGCCCGATTCGCGCGTGGCCGATGAGTATCGCGAGCAGGACGCCGCACGCCGAGAACACGCCCCAGAGGATGGCGTCGGCCGTCGCGGCTTCCTTCAACGCTTCGACGGGGACGCGCCCGGGCCACCCGCCCGAGTAGAGGAGGCCGAACCCGGTCACGGCGACGAGGGTGACGATGGGGAGCGCGAAGTACCACCAGCGAGCGTCGACGTGGTCCGGCGTGACGATGTCCTCCTCGCGCGTCTCCAAGAGGGGGTTCGCGTCGTCGCGGAGCACCTTCCCGGTCTCTTTCGCGCGTTTCTCCGCGCGCTTCATCGGACCGAAGTTCCACCCGGTGAAGACGACGACGAAGACGAGCACCACCGCGAGCAGACTGTAGAACCGGTACGGGATGCTCTGCAGGAACACGACGAACGCGCTGGTCTCGATGCCGAGTTCTTGGAACTGCTGGGAGATGAGGCCGACTTCGAAGCCGACCCACGTCGAGACGACGGCGACGCTCACCACCGGCGAGGTGGTGGAGTCGAGGAGGTACGCGAGTTTCTCGCGACTGATGTCGAACTGGTCGGTGATGGGTCGCATCACCGACCCCGTTATCATCGTGCTCGCGTACGAGTCGACGAAGATGAGCATCCCGAGGACGCTGGTTCCGATTTCGGCCTGTCGTCGCGTCCGGATGCGGTCTATGATGCGCTTTGCGAGGGCGTTCATCCCGCCCGAGAGGAATATCATCCCGAGCATCGCCCCCGAGAGGAACGTGAACAGTAACAGTTTGATGTTGAACGCCGGGGTGATGTTGTCGATGACCAACTGCAGGGAGTGTGCGGCCCCCGCGATTGGGTTCCACCCGACGAGTATCGTCGCACCTATCCAGATTCCCGCGAACAAAGAAAGCAGGACCTGTCTGCTCAAAAGCGTCAGGACGATGGCGAGCAACGCCGGGAGCAGACTGATGAGTCCGTGCGTTTCGGCAGCCATGACACCGCTCGTTCTCGGCTCTCACGTTAAAAAATATGCCATATAATCCGGAGGAAATGCGACATTATGCCAACAAGCCCACGAATAACGGCATATACTTTACGGCCTACACCACGGCGTCGTACGCGTCGGCCATGATATCGAGCGCATCTCGAAGCGACTCCTCGTCCGTCGCGTAGGAGAGTCGGGCGTAGCCCGCACCGTGTTCGCCGAAGGAGTCTCCGGGGACGACGACGACGCCGCGTTCGAGACATTCGTCTACGAACCCGTCAGGCACCTTCGGCATGCAGTAGAACGCGCCGCCGGGCGTCGGCACCTCCATGCCGATGTCTTCGAGTCCGGAGACGACGATATCGCGCCGCCGACGGAACGACTCCGTCATCTCGGACACCTGTTCTTGCGGGCCGGTCAGCGCCGCCTCGGCGGCGAACTGCGCCGGTGCGGACGCGCAGGCTTGGACGTACTGGTGGACGCGGAGCATCCGCTCGATTCGGTCCGCAGAGCCGTGGACCCACCCGAGGCGCCACCCGGTCATCGAGTAGAGCTTCGAGGCGGAGTTGACGACGACGACGTTGTCAGTTTCGGCGAACTCCGCGGGCGACCGGAACTCGCCGTCGAAGACGGTGTACTCGTACACCTCGTCGGAGATGCAGAGCACGTCGTGTTCGTCCGCGATGCGGGCGAACTCCCGGACGTCTTCCGGCGGCGACACCGCGCCCGTCGGATTGCCGGGACTGTTGACGACGAACGCCGCCGTGTCGTCGGTGAGAGCCTCCTCGACGGCGGCGGGGTCGAGCGTCAGGTCGTCGCGGAGGGGGACCGGAACGGGGTCACCGCCGGCGAGTTTCGTCAACGCGTCGTACGAGACGAACCCCGGGTCGGGGAAGATGACCTCGTCTCCGGGTTCGACGTGCGCCTCCAACGCGACGTGGAGGGCTTCGCTCCCGCCCGCCGTGGCGATGACGTCGTCGGGGGAGACGTCGATACCTTGGTCGCGTTCGTGTTTCGCGGCGATGGCCTCCCGCAGGGAGAGAATCCCCTTGTTCTCGGTGTACCCGTCCGCGCGGCCGTCGCGTATCGCCGCTATCGCCGCCTCGCGGGCGTGCGGGGGCGCGGGAAAGTCGGGTTGTCCGAGTCCGAGGTTGATGGCGTCCTCGCTCGCCGCCTCGAACACCTCGCGGATGCCGCTTATCGAAATCGACTCCACTCGTTCGGAGAAACCGGTCATACTCTCTCCCGCGTCGTCCGCCGGGATAGTTCTTCCCTACCACGCCCGTCTCGCCGGTTCTGCGGCGACGAGCAGTGAATCGGATAGTATTGCCCGAAACTACGACGAACCGCGCCCAGCGGAAAACGGACTCGCGCCGTGCAGAGGGGCAGTCGACGTCGCTACCCGCGGTTTTCGCCGCGTCGAGTCTCCGCGCAGTATCTACCGTGTGCGCGTACCAAATACCCGTGCGAACCGTACCGGGCACAATGACGAATTCTCCGGGTACTGAATCGAACAGACTGACGCGCAGGCGGTTCGTGCAGGCGACGGGCGCGGCTTCCGCAGTCGGACTCACGAGCGTCGCCGGGTGTACCGGTAGCGGCGGCGGTGGCGGCGGACTCGACGAGATTCGGGTCGCGTACATGCCGATATACCCCGACATGCAGTACTTCGTGATGCAAGAGGAAGAGTACTTCTCGGAACTCGACGTCGAGGTGTCGAGCGAGGTGTTCTCCGACGGGCCGAGCATCGTGCAGGCGTCGGCGAAGGGCGACTTCGACGTGATGATGTTCGGCATCGTACCGGCGATGATCGTGATAGACAAGGGGATTCCCGCGAAGATAACCGCCGCGAACATCCAAAACGCGATGCAGATCCTCGCTCACGACGACTTCGCGGCGCTCTGGGAGGAACACGGGGCCGACGCGTTCGCGGAGTTCGAAGCGCAGAAGGGCCGGAAGTTCACGTTCGGCACGTTCCCGCCGGGGTCGGTCCCGGACATCCTGCTTCGGTACTGGCTGACAGAAGAGGTCGGCGTCGAACCCGGAACCGACGTGGAGGTAACTCCGCTCGGGGGGGCCGGTCCCGTCCGGCAGTCGCTCTTAGCCGAGAAGGTAGACGGCACCTCCATCATGGAACCCGTCCCGACGGTCATAGAAGAGAGGGGCGCGCCGTTCCAGTCTATCGCGTGGGCGGGCGACTTCATGCCGGGGCAACCGGCCGCGGTGACCCTGATGCACGACAGACTTCGGTCGGACAACCCCGAGGTGGCGCGCGCGTTCGTCGAACAGCACCAACGGGCCACCGACTTCACGAAATCCAACAAGGACGCCGCGGCGGCGGACGCGAGTGCCGTCATCGGGAAGTCGTCGCTGCCCGTCGAGACGGCGCGAAAGGCGATGGACTCGCCCGCCTCGGACTTCGTTACCGACCCGCACGCGATCACCGACGGCGCGAAAATCTTCTCCGAGTACGCCGTCGCCGCGGACAAGGTAAGCGAACCGCTCTCGAACGACGCGTTGTTCGACCTAGACATCTACGACGGCCTCTGAGCCGAACATGAGCATCGAAACCAACACCGATTCGGAGGCGGCTTCCCGGTCCGAGTTCGGGTTCGACGACGTGGACGTTCGGAGTCTCGTCCTCGGAACCGTCGGAACCGCCGCGTTTCTGCTCGCGTGGCAGGCCGCGGCGATGGCCGTCGGCCGGACGTATCTCCTCCCCTCGCCCGTCGAGGTGGCGACGGCGTTCGTCGTCGAACTGGTCGCGCCGACCACCGTCGCCGTCCCGTTCACGGCCGTCGAGATTCCGGCGACGCGACTCCTCGCCAATCTCCTCCAGAGCCTCATGCACTACGTCCCCGGCCTCGTCGTCGGGAGCCTCCTCGGCATCGCTCTCGGGGTGGCGATGGGGTGGAACGAGTCGCTCGACGCCGCGCTGACCCCCGTGACGCGCTTCCTTCGACCGATTCCGCCGCTGGCGTGGATCGTGTTCGCCATCGTCTGGATCGGTATCGGCCACGGCGGCGCGGCGTTCATCGTCGGCATCGGCGCGTTCTGGATCAACTTCTACAACGCCTACGCCGGCGTCGAAGGCGTCTCCGCGGACCTGAGAGAGGTGGCCGCGAGTCTCGGCGTGGACGACGACGTGACGATGATTCGGAAGGTCGTCGTCCCCGCGGCGAGTCCGTCCATCATGACGGGTCTCCGGACGAGTATCGGCCAGTGTTGGATGATAGTCGTGGCCGCCGAACTGTTCGGCGCGCCCGGCGTGGGCTTTCAGATAATCAACGCCGCGCAGAACCTCTCGACGGACGTGAGCGTGGCGTACATGGTGGTCATAAGCCTCGTCTTCCTCGTGAGCGACGGTCTGTTCCGCCGCGTCGAACGGAGGGTCCTCGTGTGGCGGGCGTAGAGAAAGTCGTCGTCGACGGCGTCGGCAAGACGTACGAGTCGGACCGACAGACGGTACGAGCGCTCTCCGACGTCGATTTCGCCGTCGAAGACGGCGAGTTCGTCTGCATCGTCGGCCCCTCCGGATGCGGCAAGACGACGCTGTTCCGCACCATCGCCGGTCTCGAATCGCCGACCGAGGGCGAGGTTCGCCTGGGCGGTTCCGTCGTCGAAGGCCCCGGAACCGACCGCGGCATGGTGTTCCAAGAGTACGGCCTGTTCCCGTGGCGCACCGTCCGGGGGAACGTCGCGTTCGGCCTCGAAGAACAGGGCGTCTCCGGCGAGGAACGCGAGAACCGCCTCTCGGAGATGCTCGAACTCGTCGGGTTAGAGGGGTTCGCCGACGCCTACCCGAAGGAACTGTCCGGCGGGATGAAACAACGCGTCGGCATCGCCCGCGCCCTCGCGGTCGACCCGGACATCCTCCTCATGGACGAACCGTTCGGGAGTGTCGACGCGCAGACGCGCGACATGCTCCACGGCGAACTGCTCCGCATCTGGGCGGAGACGGAGAAGACGGTTCTGTTCGTCACCCACGACGTAGAGGAGGCGGTCACCCTCGCGGACCGCGTCGTCGTCATGGCCGCGAACCCCGGACGGGTGCGAGAGGTAGTCGACGTGGACCTCCGCCGACCGAGAGAGCGGACGGTCCCGGCGTTCGGCGAGTACGTCTCGGAGATCCGCGGCCTCATCGGCGAGTAGACCGCGGGGCCGTCCTCACGCCGACTCGTGGGCCTCGCGGAGTTCGTCGAGATGCGTCTCCAACACGGAGAGCGTCGCGTCGGCGTCCGCGTACCCCTTCTCGTACTCGCTGTAGGCCTTGTCCGCGCCCTTCAGGAACGCCGCCACCGCGTCTTCGAGTTCGTCGTCGCTCATGGCCGTCGATGCGGCCCACGCCCTGAAAAACGCCCCGACAGCGCGCTCTCGGCGTCGCCGTCCGGCGCGCGTCCGTCGGTTTATACGCGATGCCGACCCACTTACGACCGTGCTCACGCTGACGTTCGAGGACGGAACCGTTCGCCTCGACGGCCTCGCGGAGTCGGGCCTCTCTACGGCCGACCTGCCGGGCGTCGAAACCGACGACCGGAGCCTCGTCGCCCGCGCGCCCGCCCATCGCTACGCGGCCGTCCGCTCCGCCCTCGACGAACGCGGTGTCGCTTACGAGGACCGAGTGCTCCCCGAGGAACGTCTCGACGTCTCGCACTCGTACGACTTGCGCGACTACCAGCGCGAGGCCCTCGACGCGTGGCGGGACGAGGGCGACAGGGGCGTCCTCGAACTGCCGACCGGAAGCGGGAAGACGGTCATCGCAGTCGCCGCCGTCGCCGCACTCGGCGTTCCGACACTCGTGGTCGTCCCGACCATCGACCTCCTCGAACAGTGGCGACGCGAACTGGAGACGGAGTTCGAGGTTCCGGTCGGGCAGTTCGGCGGCGGCGAACAGACGCAAGAGCGAATCACCGTCTCGACGTACGATTCGGCGTACCTCCGCGCGGAGGACGTCGGCGGCGACTTCGGGTTCGTCGTCTTCGACGAGGTGCACCACCTCGGCGGCGAGGGGTACAGAGACGTCGCCCGGTTGCTCGCCGCACCCGCGCGCCTCGGTCTGACGGCGACGTTCGAACGCCCGGACGGCGCACACGAGGTGATCGCCGAACTCGTCGGCCCGAAGGTTCACGAACTCTCGGTCGAGGAGTTGGCGGGCGACCACCTCGCGGAGTACGAGGTGCGGCGCGTCGAAGTCGAACTCACGCCCGAGGAACGCGAGGCGTACGAGGAGGCCCAAGGGACGTTCGTCGACTACCTCAAGCGCTCGGACCTCTCTCTGACGAGTGGCTCGGACTACCGAAAACTCGTGATGCGGTCCGGTTCCGACCCGAAAGCGCGGGAAGCGCTCCTCGCGAAGCAACGCGCCCGGCGCATCATGATGAACTCCGACGCGAAAGTGGCGAAACTCGCGTCCATCTTGGACCGCCACCGCGGGGACAGGATAATCGTCTTCACCGCCCACACAGACCTCGTCTACCGACTCTCGGAGCGGTTTCTCCTCCCCGCGGTGACGAACGAGACGGGCGCGGCGGAACGCCGCGAGATTCTCGGTCGGTTCCGCGACGGGACGTACTCTCGCGTCGTCACCGCGAACGTGTTAGACGAGGGGGTGGACGTTCCGGACGCGAACGTCGCGGTACTTCTGGCGGGAAGCGGGTCCGAACGCGAGTTCGCACAGCGACTCGGGCGCATCCTCAGACCGAAGGCGGACGGCGGACGCGCGACGCTCTACGAACTCGTGAGCGTCGAGACGGCCGAAGAACGGGTGGCCGACCGGCGGCGGTAGCGTCCCGAACGGCGCTCAGTTCACGCTCACGTCGATTTCGCCGCCGTTCAGGAATTCGGATTCGGTCACCTCGAACTCGACTTCGAAGGCCGCCGAACTCCCGGGCGCGACGGTCACGGACGTCTCGCGGACGGTCCGTTCGCCGTTGAGCGTCACCCTCACGCGGACGCGACCGACCCGTTCCGCCGCCCCTCGATTCCCCACCTCGCCGAACACGCGGAGCGCTCCGTCGTCGGCCGCGCCGAAGTCGAACGTCTCCACGTACAGGTCGGGCCGAGTCGGCGTCGTCCGCGGTTCTCCGGCGGGTGCTCCCGGCGGGCGACGCGGACCGGTCGCGCCGGGGGCGGACCCGAGACATCCCGCGGAGAGACCGGCCACGACCACCTGCAGGACGCGCCGTCGCGTCGAGGACCGAAACTCCATACTCGCCACTCGGCGGACTCGCTCATGAGTCTTTCCGACGAAAGCCCGGCCACCCGTTCGAGACGACGCCCCGAGAAAAGACGGTCCGCTTCGACGACGCGGCGCACCGCTCACGTCGTCGTGGTCGTCTGGTCCGACTTCCGGTCGTCGTACCAGAACAGCACCGCTCCGACCGCCGCGAGAATCGCGATGGCCAGCGTCGTCGTCGAACCGAGGACGGCCCACGTGAGGCCGAACAGGCCGGTGATGTCGATAATCCAGAGCGCACCCATGATTATCGCGCCGGCGACGGAGAACCACAACAGCCCCGGACTGCCGTCGTCGTCGGTGTCGACTCGTCTCTCGTCGTAGCGTTCGCCCCGGGTGTCGTCGTAGTCGTCGGAGGCGGTGTCCGTCTCTTTCGTGTAGTGTTGTTCTGTGCGAACGCCGTCTTCGTTCTGTGTCACCTCCTCGGACTCTTTCGTGAACGTGCTCTCCTCGCGAGTTCTGTCGTCGTCTCGTGGTTCGTTTGCCATGCGATTGGTAGTTGGTGTCACCCACGTGAGTAATTTACGGCAGAATATAAGATAATATTAATTTGCGGCCCGGTGACCTGACCGTTCTCGCGTACTACTCGGACGCGCGACTTTTGTCCGCTCGGTGCGAATCCACGGCCGTGTTGACGAAAGACCTCCTGCGCGTCTCTCGGGCGGGCGGAGGATACCACCCGAAGTTCGCCGGGCGAGAGTCAGAGCCCCTCGCTGCCCGCGTCATCGGCGTGTTTCAGGGGCACGTCGGCGAACCTCGCCACCGACTCGACGAGGCACTCGGGGAGTTGGAGGACGACGCAGACGACTTCAAACTCGTCCGCGGGTTCGCGGCGTTGGCCGACCGGGAGGCGACGTTCGAGACGCGGGCGGAACTGCCCCCAGAGCGGGTCAGACGGGTGGCGTTCGAGGAGGCGGAAGCCGTCGGCGTCGTCACCGCGGACGAACGCGAGGCGGCACTCGAACGGGTCGCAGACCGCCTCGCGGCCGACCGGTCTGCGGTCGAATCGTCGCTGTACGCGGACAGGGAAGTAAACGAGGTGCTCGCGTCGTTCGACCCGCGGTGGAGTCCCGACGAACTGCTCGAACGTTCCGACGTCTCTCTCGAACGGTCGGACGCCGAAGACGTCGCGGAGGCCGTCCGAATCACCCCGGAGAACCTGATTCGGCTCTACAACCTCTCTCTCGCTCAGACCGCGCTTTTCGACGCTACCGAGGTCCGCATCCGGTGTTCGGACCCGCGAACGCTCGTCACGGCGGTCAAACGGCTCGAACTGATGTACGAGATACGGACGGACGACGGCGAGTGGGACGTCGTCGTGACGGGGCCGGACTCGCTGTTCCGAAAGACGCGGCGGTACGGCACGCGCTTTGCGCGACTGCTCCGAACGGTGGCGAAGACGTCGGAGTGGCGGCTGACCGCGACTATCGACGATAGGGGCACCGAACGGACGATGCGTCTCTCGGAGTCGGACCCGGTGGCAGTCTCGTCCTCCCGGCCCGCCGCGGAGACGCGTTTCGACAGCGGCGTCGAAGCGGAGTTCGCCGCCCGGTTCGAGTCGGTCGATTCGGACTGGGAGTTGGTCCGCGAACCCGCGCCGTTGGCCGTCGGCGAGAGCGTCATGATTCCCGACTTCGCGTTCGACTACGAGTTCGCGGAGTTCAGGGTGTTCTTCGAGATAATGGGCTTTTGGACCCCCGAGTACGTCGAGAAGAAACTCGGTCAGTTGGCCGCGCTCGACGGGGTGGAGATGCTCGTCGCCGTAGACGAGAGCCTCGGCGTTAGCGAGGATATCGAGGCGCGCGACCACCGGGCGATTCCGTACTCCGGGTCGGTCCGCATCAAAGACGTTCGCGACGCCCTCCGCCGGTACGAAGAGCGGTTGGTGACGGCGTCGGCGTCCGCCCTCCCCGACGAGTTGCGACCCGACGCCGACGCGGTGTCGCTCTCGGAACTGGCCGACGAACGCGGCGTGAGCGAGGACGCAATAGAGGGCGTCTCGTTTCCCGACCACCGGCGCGTGGGCCGAACGCTCGTCCGAGCCGAACTGTTGGAGGAACTCGCCGCCGCACTCGAACCGGGGATGTCGCTCGACGACGCCGAAGACGTGCTGTCCGAGAGGGACGTTACGGACACCAGTTCGGTGCTCGCGGAGTTGGGGTACGAGGTGGTCTGGGAGGGTCTCAGCGGCGGAACACTCCGGAACGCGGAGTGAGGATGCTCGACCCCGAAGCCGTGTCTGACCGGTAGTTCGCGGACGAGGGCGACGCCGGTACCGCGGTGCGCGTTCGTTCTCTCTGTAGACTTTTTCTCTATTGTTCGCCAAAAGAAAGAAAATCGGGCGCGCCCAAGACGAGAGTGGAATGTCTCTGACAGAAACCGCGTCCAACATCGACCATCTGAGCGACGAGCAACGCGACTGTATCGAGAACTGCTTCGAGGCCGCGGAAGTCTGCGAGTGGTGCGCAGACGAGTGTATCGGCGAAGGAGAGGAGATGGCCGAGTGCGCCCGTCTCTGCCGAGACGTCGCCGACCTGACGAGCCTTCACGCGCGGTTCATGGCTCGGGACTCCAACTACAGCACTCAACTCGCCCAAGCCTGCGCCGGGGCGTGCGAGGAGTGCGCCGAAGAGTGCGCCCGCCACGACGACGAGCACTGTCAGGTCTGCGCCGAGGTTCTGGAGGAGTGCGCAGAGACCTGTCGGCAGATGGCGGCGTAATCGGCGACGAGAGGGAAGCGATAGCGGAGCGACCTGTGAGCGATTTTTTCGTGCGCGTCCGTCACCCCGCCCGAGACTCACTCGGCGTCCGTGGCGTCTCTCATCTCGGAGTCGCCAGTTCGGCGTTTCAGTCTAACTCCGGCAGGTCCTCTTGGCGGCCTTTCGGTACCGTCGAGCGGAGTTCGCCGTGGAGAAACAGGCCGACTCCGATGGGTTCGCGTTCGCCCGCGAGTTCGTGCGCGGCGACGAGATACCCCCAGTCGCCGTCCCAGTCTATCTCTTGGTCCTCGCCCGCGACGAACCGAGTCGCCTCCTCGCCGTCGAGTTCGACGACGTTCTTCGTCGCCGCGCCGCCGAACCGTTGGACGGCGTTCGTCGACGGCTTCCAGTGCTCCTGTCGAGCGCGGAGGATTCTGAGGCCGAGTCCCTCCACGTCGGCGGGACTCACAACGTCGTCCGCGAACGCCCAAATCTTGCCCGCGCCCTTCTCCCAGAACGTGTGACCGTCCCACGTCTCCGGCGGGACGCCGTAGCGGTTCTCCCACCACGTGACGACTTCCTCGCGCGTGGGTCGGCCCGCGACGACTCGGCCGTCCGCCGTCTCGGGCAGGCGGTCGAATCGCTGTCCGTCGTTCGTCGGTCGGTCGTCGGTCTCCGTGTCGCTCATGCGGTCACCTCCAGTTTCGCGCAGAAGAACCCGCCCGTGTCGTTGAGATGCGGATAGACGCGGTGGGCCAGTTCGACGCTCGGGTCGTACTCGTCGTCCTCCCACTCGGTGACGCCGGGGACGGTGTCGAACCCGTCGGGGGCGTCCCACTCGACGACTCTGCAGTCCTCTTCGTCGAGGACGTGGTCGAGGACGGCCTCGTTCTCCTCGGGCGCGAACGTACAGGTGGAGTAGACGACGGTGCCGCCCTCCCGCGTCGCCTGCACCGCGCGGCGGAGGATGCCTTTCTGGATGCCCGCGACGCTTTTGACGTGGTTCATCGTCCACCTGTCGAGTGCGTCCGGGTTCTTCCGAATCGTCCCCTCGCAGGAACACGGCGCGTCCACGAGGGCCCCGTCGAACTCCTCGAACGCCTCGGGGTCGTCCGTCCCCTCGCCGAACGGCTTGAACGAGAAGTTCCGCGCGTCCTGATTCGTCACGACGAGGTTCGAGACGCCGAGTCGTTCGGCGTTGTGTCTGAGTGCGGACAGGCGTCCGAGGTTGTTGTCGTTGCCGACGAGGACGCCTCGGTCGTCCATCAGAGCGGCCAGTTGCGTCGTCTTGCTCCCGGGGGCGGCGCAGGCGTCCCAGACGGCGTCGCCGGGGTCGGGGTCCAACGCTATCGCGGGAAGCGCCGACACCTCCTCTTGTCCGTGGAGCCAGCCGTGGTAGTACGGCCACGAGGTGCCGGGGCCGCGTTCGTCGAGTTTCAGGACGCCGGGGTGCCACTCGGTCGGTTCGTAGGCGACGCCCTCGGCGTCTAAGGCCGTCCGCGCGCGTTCCACCGTCGTCTCGATGGTGTTGACGCGAACGACCGACGGAAGCGGCCGCTCGCACGCGGCCGAGAACGCCTCCTCGTCGCCGACGAGCGGTGCGTACCGCTTGAGCGGGTTCATCGACCGACTCTACCCCGCGACTCCGCTTGTGGGTTTCGGATACCGCCGGTCCCCAGCGAACGCGCCGACGTTCCGAGACGCGTGAACGCGGACCCCGGCTTTACAATCCGAAGGGTCGAACGCCACGTATGGCCCACATAAACGTGCTCGCCGAGGACGTGTCGCTCTCGGAACCGACGCTGATAGAGGGACTCCCCGGCGTCGGGCTGGTGGGGAAGATAGCGGCCGACCACGTCGTAGAGGAGTTCGAGATGACCCACTACGCGAACGTCCACTGCGACGGCGTCCCGCAGGTCGCGGTGTATCAGGACGGCGACTCCACCCTCCGGTCGCCGGTCAGACTGTACGCGGACGAGGAACGCGACCTCTACGTCTTACAGAGCGACGTGCCCATCCGACCGGACTCGGCGGCCGAACTCGCGGACTGCCTCTCGAACTGGTTCGACGACGAGTCGATTCTCCCAGTCTTCCTCTCCGGTATCCCCCGGGAGAAGCAAGCGAGCGACGTGCCGGAACTGTACGGCGTCAGCGCCGGCGAGGGAGCCCGGATGCTCGCGGACGCGGACATCGGCGAACCGAAAGAGACGGGCCTCGTCTCCGGACCGACCGGCGCGTTGCTCAACGACGCCGTCGAACGCGGACGGACCACGGTGGGTCTCGTCGTCGAGTCGGACCCGAAGTTCCCCGACCCCGCCGCCGCCCGCGTCGTCCTCAAAGAGGGAATCGAACCGCTCACGGGCGTCGAGATTCCGTCCGACGATTTAGTCGACCACGCGGAGGACATCCGCGAGGCCAAGGAGCGACTGGCAAAGCGCATGCAGAACGCCGAGGAGGAGAGCACGCAGGCCCGACCGCTCGGGATGTACCAGTAGGAGACGGAGAGCGGTCACCTCCTCGACCGCTCGGCCGCAGTCTACATCCTTAAGCCGGGGCAACCACTTCACCCGTCCATGAGTGAGGACTCCGTCGACCCGGACCGCAAAGCCGACCCCGACGCAGACCGCGCCGAAGAGACGGCCGACGCCCCGGACGAGACGGCCGACGAGACGACCACGAACGGCGACGCGGCGGCCGCGGACGCGCCGTCCACCGACGAGGCTCTCGCCGCCCGCGTGGCCGCCTACGACGAGGAACTCGCGGCGGACGTCGAGTCGCTTCAGCGTCGCGTCTCGGACCTCGAATCCGAACTGGACGCCTCGAACGAACAGGTCGAAGACCTCTCCTCGCGCCTCAAGCGCACGCAGGCCGACTTCCAGAACTACAAGAAGCGCGCCAAGAACAAACAAGAGCAGATTCGAGAACGCGCCACCGAGGACTTCGTCGGGCGCGTCGTCGCGGTGCGCGACAACCTCGTTCGGGCACTCGAACAGGACGAGGACGCCGACATTCGCCCGGGCGTCGAATCGACTCTCGAAGAGTTCGACCGCATCCTGTCTTCGGAGAACGTCGCGACCATCGACCCCGAACCCGGTGCCGACGTGGACCCGACGCGCCACGAGGTGATGATGCGCGTCGACAGCGACCAACCCGAGGGCACCGTCGCCGACGTCTACCAACCCGGCTACGAGATGGCCGAGAAGGTCATCCGCGAGGCGCAGGTGACAGTCAGCACCGGCGACGGCGACGAGTAGGCGACACCGCTCGTTCGCACACGCTTTTCTGCGCCGACCGACAGGTGTAGGGCGTGCGACTCCCGTTCCGAAACCGATTCCGAGAGACGCCGACGATAGAGTTCTCCGTCTTCGGAGACGGAAGCGAGGACCTGCTTTGCGTTCTGGGGTGGGGGAACCGACCGGAGCACGACCCGGTCTCGTGGTTCCTCGAATCGCTGGTCGAAGCGGGGTACCGCGTCCACGCGGTGACGCTTCCGACGAACCCGTGGGACTTCGAGGACCAACTCCTCGCGCCCGTCCGGTCGTACGCGCGCGAACGCGACATCGGCCTCGTCGTCAGTCACAGCACCGGGGGACTCGTCGCCGCGCATCTCGCCGCCGACGCGGACGTGCGAAACGTCTTCTTGAGTCCGTGGTGGGGAACCGCACCGGTCGAGGGCGTCGAGTCCGTCGCCCTTCCTGTCCTTCTCCGACTGCCGACCGCGAGGCGACTGCTCCGATTCGACCGGGACCCCTCGGTCCTCGGCGATCTGGTGTCCGAGGAGGCGTTCGAGGAGGCGGTTCCGGACGCCGCCTCGCCCGCGTTCTTGCGGACGATACGCGGCGCGCAGGCGCGCCTTCCGCCGTTCGACGACGACGACGCGGTGTTCTGTTCGCTCTCGGACCGCGTCGTGAGCGTCCGTGCAATCGGCGACCGGACGCCCGCCGCGAACCTGCGGCCGTACGACGGCGGCCACGAGTTCTTCGCGTCCTCCGGGCGCGAGTCCGTCCTCGAAGACGTCCTCGCGGCACTCGAAGGCGGCCCCGACGCGATTCGTCGAGGTCGGTAAGAGTGCGTCAGATGTGACGGTCTGCGGTTCGATAAAACGCTGACGAACGCGCTCACCCCCGAACGGGGGAAATCGCAAGACTGCGGCGACCCGCCGTCGCGCCGCCGACGCTCCCGTCTAGTAACCTTTAACCGATTTAGACCGGTATGTGCGAACAAGATGGCGAGCAACAAGATTCTCGGTATCGACCTCGGTACCACGAATAGTGCGTTCGCGGTGATGGAGGGCGGCGACCCCGAAATCATCGTGAACTCCGAGGGCGACCGCACCACACCCTCCGTGGTCGCGTTCACCGAGGACGACGAGCGTCTCGTGGGCAAACCGGCGAAGAACCAGGCCATCCAGAACCCAGAGCGCACCATCCGCTCGATCAAGCGCCACATGGGTGAGGACGACTACACCGTCGAGGTAGACGGCGAGGACTACACGCCGGAGCAGTTGTCGGCGATGATCCTCCAGAAGATAAAGCGCGACGCCGAGGACTACCTCGGCGACGATGTTGAGAAGGCCGTCATCACGGTGCCCGCCTACTTCAACGACCGCCAGCGTCAGGCGACGAAGGACGCGGGCGAAATCGCCGGGTTCGAGGTCGAACGCATCATCAACGAACCGACCGCCGCGTCGATGGCGTACGGCCTCGACGACGACTCCGACCAGACGGTCCTCGTCTACGACCTCGGCGGCGGGACGTTCGACGTCTCGGTCCTTGACCTCGGCGGCGGCGTCTACGAAGTCGTCGCGACGAACGGGGACAACGACCTCGGCGGCGACGACTGGGACGACGCGGTCATCGAATGGCTCGCAGACGAGTTCGAGAACAACCACGGCATCGACCTCCGCGAGGACCGACAGGCTCTCCAGCGTCTGAAAGACGCCGCGGAAGAGGCGAAGATAGAGCTCTCCTCGCGCAAGGAAACGACCATCAACCTGCCGTTCATCACGGCGACGGACTCCGGCCCGGTCCACCTCGAAGAGAAACTGACGCGCGCGAAGTTCGAGTCGCTCACGTCCGACCTCATCGAACGGACCGTCGGCCCGACGGAGCAGGCCCTCGAAGACGCCGGGTACTCGAAGGACGAAATCGACGAGGTCATCCTCGTCGGCGGGTCCACACGGATGCCGCAGGTCCACGAGAAGGTGTCCGAGATAATCGGCTCGGAGCCGAAGAAGAACGTCAACCCCGACGAGGCCGTCGCACTCGGCGCGGCCATCCAAGGCGGCGTCCTCGGCGGCGAAGTCGACGACATCGTCCTGCTCGACGTGACGCCGCTTTCGCTCGGTATCGAGGTGAAGGGCGGTCTGTTCGAGCGTCTCATAGAGAAGAACACCACCATCCCCACGGAGGAGTCGAAGGTGTTCACCACGGCCGCGGACAACCAGACGTCCGTGCAGGTCCGCGTCTTCCAGGGCGAACGCGAAATCGCCGCGGAGAACGAACTGCTCGGCGAGTTCCAACTGACGGGCATCCCGCCCGCGCCCGCCGGAACGCCGCAGATCGAGGTCGGATTCAACATCGACGAGAACGGTATCGTCAACGTCGAAGCCGAGGACAAAGGCTCCGGTAACGCAGAATCCATCACCATCGAAGGCGGCGCCGGCCTCTCCGACGACCAGATAGAACAGATGCAAGAAGAGGCAGAACAGCACGCAGAAGAGGACCAACAGCGCCGCGAACGCATCGAGGCCCGAAACGAGGCCGAAAGCGCGGTTCAGCGCGCGGAAACCCTCCTCGAAGAGAACGAGGAGGAGGTCTCAGACGACGTCGTCGCCGACGTGGAAGCGGCGATGGACGACGTGGAGGACCTCCTCGAAGAGGAGGACGCCACGACGGAGGAACTCGAAGAGGCGACCGAAGCGCTCTCGACCGAACTCCAAGAGATCGGCAAGCAGATGTACCAAGAGCAGGCCCAAGCGGGCGCAGGCGGCGCCGGTGCCGGTGCCGGTGCCGGCGGAATGGGCGGCATGGGCGGTGCCGGTCCCGGCGGTGCGGGCGCAGGCCCCGACGCCGGCGCGGCGGACGGCGACGAGTACGTCGACGCCGACTTCGAGGACGTGGACGACGAAGACGAGCAGTAATCTGAGCGCCCGACGCTCCGACGCCGCATTTTTCGTTTCGGTGCCGTAATCTCCCGACGAGCGAGTTCGTTCGACGAAACCTGTCGTCCGCGAGGCGCGATTTTCAAGTGGGTCGCCGGATTATGGACGTGTAACCGATGAGTGAGGACTTCTACGACGTGCTCGGGGTCTCCCGGGACGCCGGCGAGGACGAGATAAAGAATGCGTATCGAAAGAAGGCCGCAGAGTACCACCCGGACGTCTCCGACGACCCCGACGCAGAAGAGAAGTTCAAGAAGGTCCAGAAGGCAAAGGAGGTGCTCTCGGACGACGAGAAGCGCCAGATGTACGACCAGATGGGCCACGACCGCTTCGAGCAAGCCGAGAAACGCGGCGGCGTCGGCGGCGGTGCCGGACGCGGCGGCATGGGCGGGATGGGCGGCGGCGGAAACCCCTTCGAGGACATCTTCAGCCAGTTCTTCGGCGGCGGCGGACAGGGCCGGAGTCGCAACCAACCCCGGCAGGGACAGAACATCCGCACGCGGGTATCGTTGGACCTCGAAGAGGCGTACGACGGCGTCGAAAAGAAGTTCACCGTCACGCGACCCGAACGGTGTCCGGAGTGCGACGGCGAGGGCCACCCGCCCGACGCCGACGTGAACACCTGCCCGCAGTGTAACGGCCAAGGCCAACAGACCACCGTCCGCGACACGCCGCTCGGCCGCGTCCAGCAGACCCAGACGTGTCGCGCCTGCGGCGGCGAGGGGCAGACGTACAGCGAGTCCTGCCCGGAGTGTAACGGCGACGGCACCGTCCGAAACGACGCGAAACTGTCGGTGGACATCCCCGCGGGTATCCGCGACGGGCAGACCCTCCGGATGGAACGCGAGGGCGCGCCCGGCGAGAACGGCGGGCCGAAAGGTGACCTCCTCATCGACGTCAACATCCGCGACCACGCTGAGTTCGACCGCGAGGGCGACGACCTACACCACCACCACCCGCTTTCGTTCCCGCAGGCCGTCTTCGGCGACACCGTCACGGTGCCGACGGTGGACGGCGAGGCGGAGGTCGACGTGCCCGCCGGAACCCAAAGCGGCGAGACGTTCCGCCTGAAGGGGAAGGGCATGCCCCACCTCCGCGGACGCGGAAGCGGCGACCTGTACGTACAGATGCAGGTGGTCACGCCCGAGCAACTCAACGAGGAACAGAGAGACGCCCTCGAAGCGTTCGCCGAGGCGGGCGGCGAAGAGGTAGACGTCAAGAAAGGCTTCTTCGAGAAGATAAAAAGCTCCTTCTGAGCCCCCGGCGAAGTCCCCACTCGCGTTTCGGTCGCCTCGTTCGCCCCTAGTTTGATTCGCGTCCCGACCGATGGTCCGCGTATGTCGCACACGACTGTCGCTTACGAAGACGTCGATCCGGTCGGCGGGGGACTGCACTTCCTCCGCGACGAACTCGACTGCGAGAACCTCGGGTTCTCGGTTCTGGAAGCCGACCCGGGATGGGTCGGCAAGGAACACGACCACGCCGAAGACGGCCAAGAAGAGGTGTACTTCCTCGTAGACGGCGAAGCGACGCTGACCGTCGACGGCGACGAGGTTCGGATGAAAGCGGGCGAGGCGGTCAGAATTCCCCCGGAGGCGACGCGCCAACTAGAGAACGGGTCTGTCGAGAGCACGTTCGTCCTCGCCGGCGCGCCCTGAGTCGCGGTCCTTTCACCGAATCTGACAGTTCGCAGAGATTATCCTCCGCGAACGAGTACGAGAGGCAATGCCACAGTTGGAGGACGATAGAATCCCGGTCACACTCGTCAGCGGAACGCTCGGCGCGGGGAAGACGACGCTCGTGAACAACGTGCTCAGGAACGCCGGAGAGTACGACGTGGCGGTTCTCGTCAACGACATGGGCGAGGTGAACATCGACGCGGAACTCATCGCCGGGTCCGCCGACGACGACGTGATAGACCTCACGAACGGCTGTATCTGCTGTCAGTTGCAGGGTGACCTGGTCTCGGAGGTGAACCGGTTGGCCAGAGAGCGGTCGTTCGACGTTCTCCTCGTCGAGGCGTCGGGAATCAGCGACCCCGTCCCCGTCGCTCGGACGTTCCTCGGCGACACGGCGGACGGCGAGGACCCGACTGCCCACTATCGGCTGGATACGGTCGTCAGCGTCGTCGACGCCTACGGGTTCTGGAAGGAGTTCGACCCCGACGCCGAGAGGCCCGCGGAGTTGGACGCCCCGGGCCGAACCCTCGCGGACGTCCTCGTCGACCAAGTGGAGTTCTGCGACGTGTTGGTGTTGAACAAGTGTGACCTCGTCCCCGACGACGAACTCGACGAGATGGAACGCGTCGTCCGAGAACTCCAACCGCGCGCGACCGTCTACCGGGAGACGTACGCCGACGTGAGTCCGGACGCGGTTCTCGCGACCGGACTGTTCGACTACGAGGAGGTGAGTCGCTCCAGCGGGTGGAAACGCCGTCTCAGAGAGGGTGACGGCGATGAGGGCCACGGCGGAGAGAGCCACGAGGGCCACGACCACGCGGACCACGACCACGCCGCGGCGCACGGCGTCACCTCGTTTCTCTACGAGTCCGACCGGCCGTTTCACCCCGGACGCCTCGACGACTACCTGACCGAGTGGCCCGACGGCGTCGTCAGGGCGAAGGGATTCTTCCGACTCGCCACGCGCCCGGAGACGGTGATGGGGTTGAACCGCGCGGGGCCGTCGGTCACCGCCGGTCCCATCGGTCGGTGGGGTGAGGGCGACGACAGGCGGACGCGACTCGTCTTCATCGGCAGGGACGTCCCCGAGGAGTCGGTTCGGAGCGCTCTCGACGACTGTCTGACGACGGAGGCGGAACTCGAAGACGCGGGCGAACTCAGCGACCCGTTCCCGTCGGAGTGACCTGCTCTTTCAGGTCGTCCCACGACTCGTCGAACCCGTAGTTCGACCGTTCGGCCTCCGCGGCGGCGAGAGCCTCTTGGTACACGTCGTCGTAGTCCAGTAGTTGCTCCCACCCCGAATCCCGCATGGCGCAGTAGAGACACATCGGTACCGATATTCTGCCCGCGTAGCGTCATAATCGTTTCGAGCGGATTACATCATGCTAGAAAAGACTATAATACGTGCTACCAAGACCCTCACGATGGCAAGAAAGATGATGTCGGGATTCCGAGCAACCGTCTCCGGTCGGTGCGACCACTGCGAGTGGGAAGCGCTCGCCACCTCGTACACCGAGATGGTGAAGATGTATCAGGACCACCTCCGGGGCGAACATCCGACCGCGTGGGTGCGGTCCTGAGTCGCCGCCTCGATTACGGTTCGAGGACGACTTTCGTCACGCCTTCTTCGCGTTGGTCGAACCGTTCGTACATCTCGGGCGCGTCGTCGAGACTGACGCGGTCGGAGACGACCCAACTCGGGTCGGCTTTGCCCTCGATTATCAGGTCGCGCAGTTCCCGGTTGTACTCTTTGACGTTACACTGGCCGGTTCCGAACTTGTGGCCCTTCTCGAACAGTTTCCCGAAGTCGATTCCGAGACGGCCCTGCGCGGCCATGTCGTCGGGCGCGCCGGGGTCCGAGGGAACGTACAGGCCGGGGACGCCGATTTGGCCCGTCGGTCGAACCGTCTGGACCAGTTGGTTGAGAACCACGGCCGGGTTCTCCCTCGCGGGGTCGTACGGTTCGTCGGGGTTCTCCCGCACCGATTCGGGGTCGACGGCCTGATAGCCGACGGCGTCTACGCCCTTATCGACGCCGCCGCCGTGTGCGTCCTTTATCTGGTCTACCGGGTCGCCCTCTTGGAAGTTGATGGCCGTCGCGTTCGCGTGTTCCTCCGCGAGGTCGAGGCGACTCTCGACTCGGTCGACGACGTATATCTCCGAGGCCCCCTTGATATCCGCGCTGTAGGCGGCCATCAGTCCGACCGGTCCCGCGCCGTAGATGGCTATCGACTCGCCCGGTTTTAGGTTCGCCAGTTCGGTGCCGTGCCACCCCGTCGGGAAGATGTCCGCCAGCATCGCGAACGCGTCCTCGTGTTCGTTGCCCTCGGGGAGTTTCAGGGCGTTGAAGTCCGCGTACGGGATGCGGAGTTGCTCCGCCTGTCCGCCCTGATACGGTCCCATCGCCACGTAGCCGTAGGCCCCGCCGGCGAACCCGGGGTTGACGTTGGTACAGAACCCCGTATAGCCGTTCTCGCAGTTCCGACAGAATCCGCAGGCGACGTTGAACGGGGCGACGACTCTGTCGCCCTCCTCTAGTGTGCTGACTCCGTCGCCCACTTCGGTGACGACGCCCATGTTCTCGTGTCCGAACACGAGGCCCGGGTCCGCGTCCGTTCGGCCCTCGTACATGTGCAGGTCGGACCCGCAGATGGCAGTCGTCGTGATGTCGATGACCACGTCGTTCGGGTGTTGAATCTCCGGTTCGTCCACGTCCTCTACGGCCACGTCCTTTGGCCCCTGATAAACTACTGCGCGCATTGTTACTTGGTACCTCTACCCATCTGTGGGTGCGGCCGTCAAATATATCATTTTAAATACAAAATAGACTGTCACTTCCTTTGTTATCAAATTATCATTTCGTTTTGCCAACCCCGTCCCTTCCGGCTATTTTTGCCCGTTTTCGGACGGCGACAGCGAGGCGACGACGGGATTTTGACCGCGGAGTGCGTCGTCTCGGACATGACCGCCAACGCCGGACCCGAACCGGTGACCGACCCCGATATCCTCGGCGACGTGGTGTCGCGTGACCGGCGCGCGCCCTCGCCCGCACTTCGCGCGGACGCGCCGGGTCGGTCGTACAGCTATCACGACTTCGTCACCACGTCGTACAAAGCCGGGAACGTCCTCCGGTATCTGGGCGTTCGAGGGGGCGACCGAGTGGAGATAGAACCGGACCCCCTCCCGGAACCGGTGTTGACGTTCTACGGTGCGGCGCAGTTGGGTGCTGTCGTCTCGTTCGACCCCGGCGGGTCGGAGAGGCCGCGCGCCACCGTCGTTCCGCAGTCGCGGGAACCGGCGTTCGCTCCCGAACCGGGGAGCAAACTCGCCGTCTACGGCGGCCCGCCGGAGAACCCGACGACGACGCACTGGGAGAAAGAAGTCTGGAGCGAGAACCCGGCGGTCCACCCCGCGTCGGTGTCGCCTTCGGACGCCCTACTCGATGCGGACCGGACGTACACCCACGCGGACGTTCTCTCGGCCGCGGCCGGCGCCGTCGGCGCCGCCGACATCGAACCGGGCGACGACGTCGTCGTTCGCGCCTCTCTGTCGGACCCGGGCGTCGTCGCCGCCGGAGTGGTCGCGCCGTTGCTCGTCGGCGCGACGATACGGTTCCCCGACGACGACACCGTCGGCGACGTTCGAGTCGGCGGCGACGGCCCGGAGCGTCGGCGTATCGACCCTCGGACGGTTTTCGACGGCGAGTGAGTCAGACGCGGCCCGGAGCGTCGATTACCGCGCCTCGCGGAGTTCGTCGAGGGCGGCGGGGTTCTCGATACTGCTCGTGTCGCCGACGTCCGCTCCCTCGTGGACCGCCGCGATGGCGCGCCGGATGACCTTCCCCGACTGCGTCTTCGGGAACTCCGAGACGAAGCGCAGTTCTCGCGGTCGGAACGGCTTGCCCTGCTTTTCGCCGACGAGTTCGCGGAGTTCCTCGCGGAGTTCGTCGGACGGTTCGGCGTCGGCTTCGAGGACGACGTAGGCGACGACGGCAGTTCCGGTCGTCTCGTCGTCGACGCCGACGACGGCCGCCTGATTCACCGCGTCGTGTTCGACGAGGACGCCCTCTATCTCGGCGGGGCCGACTTTCCGTCCGGCGACGTTGAGAGCGTCGTCGGCGCGCCCGTGGAGGAACCAAAAGCCGTCTTCGTCTTTCTGCGCCCAGTCGCCGTGGTTCCAAAGCGGCGGCTCTTCGAACGTACTCCAGTACGCCTCCAGGTAGCGGTCGTCGCCCGACCAAAGCGACTTCGTCATCGACGGACAGGAGTCGCGGGCGACGAGGTAGCCGCGTTCGTGGTCGTCCGCGACGCTTCTCCCGTCGGCGTCTACGATGTCTACGTCCATCCCCAGTCCGGGGCCGCCGAGACTGCACGGCTTCAGCGGTTGGTCCGGCATCGGCATGAGGAAACAGCCGCAGATTTCGGTGCCGCCGGAGATGTTCAACACGGGCGCTTCCCGGCCACCGATTCGGTCGTAGAACCACATCCACGATTCGGGGTCCCACGGTTCGCCCGTCGACCCGAGCAAGCGAAGCGACGACAGGTCGTGTTTCTCCACCCACTCGTCGCCGTGTTTTCTGAGCGCTCTGACGGCCGTCGGCGAGATGCCGAACACCGTCAGGCCGTGGCGGTCTATCATCTCCCAGAACCTGTCGGGGTTCGGGTAGTCGGGCGCGCCCTCGTACATGAAGGTGGTGCCGCCGAACGTGTGGTTGCCGACGAGCGTCCACGGCCCCATCATCCACCCGATGTCGGACACCCAAAAGAAGCGGTCCTCGGGTTTGTGGTCGAAGCCGAAGTAGATCTCTTTTGCACACTGCATCTGGAGTCCGGCGTGGGTGTGGACGATACCTTTCGGTTCGCCGGTCGTCCCCGACGAGTAGAGCAACATCGACTCCTGACTCGCGTCGAGTTCCTTCGTCTCGTACTCCGGCGACGCCTCGCCCACCGCCTCGTCCCACCAGTCGTCGCGGGCGGTCCACCTGATCGTCTTGTCGTCGCTGTCGGCGATACCCAGACGGTCGTAGACGACGGTGTGTTCGACGCCGCCCACCTCCGATATCGCCTCGTCGGCGGCGTCTTTCAGGGTGATTTCGCTTCCCCGGCGGTAGAAGCCGTCGGCCGTAAACAGCACGGAACAGCCCGAGTCCTCGATTCGCGTCGCCGTCGCGTCCACGCCGAACCCCGAGAAGATGGGCACGGCGATGGCCCCGACTTTGAAACAGCCGTAGAGAATGGAGATGACCTCCGGCACCATCGGCATGTAGAGACCGACCGTATCGCCCGTCTCGACGCCGTACGATTCGAGCAGGTTCGCCACCCGGTTGGCCTCGCGGTAGACGTCGTGATAGGTCACCTGCCGCGTGTCGCCGGGTTCGCCCTCCCAGATGCACGCGACCCGGTTTCGGTCCGGACTATCGACCGCACCGTGTCTGTCGAGGACGTTGTGCGCGATGTTTATTCTCCCGCCGGGGTACCACTCCGTGAACTGCGGTCCCTCCGCGTCGTCTCGCACCGCGTCGTACTCCTCGTAGAACTCGATTCCGAGGTAGTCTACGAGTTCGTCCCAGAACCACTCGACGTCCGAACAGGTCCGGTCTATCAGCGACTCGTAGTCCTCGATGCCGTACTCCCGCATGAACGCCCGGACGTTCGTCGCCTCCGCGAACTCCGGGGACGGCCGGTGGACCACCTCGTCGGTATCGGGTACCTCCATATCGTCCGTTCCTTGCGCGGCCCCCACGAAGTAACTTACCCGAACGATGGTGCAGAACGACCGGGCGGGCGGGGGATTTCCGCCCCGTCTCGCAGAATACTTTTTCGCGCTCGGGTCTTACGTGGTCGCATGTACGTCCGGGACGCCAAGAACCGAGACGAGGTCTGGTTGCTCGACCGAATCGAGGAGATGGACCTCACAGACCCCGCGTTCCGCTCTCGTGACTACGTCGTCGCTCTGGACGAAGAAACCGGCCAACGGGCGGGACTCGGTCGTATCCGCGTTCACCGGGACGGCGCGGACGACACGGACGATGCGGACGACGCCGACGCGGAGTTCTGCGAACTCGCCCTCGTCGCGACGCCGGAACGCTGGCGCGGACAGGGCGTCGGAGCGCACGTCGTCGAACGACTGGTCACGAAGGCGGGCGACGCGGGGTTCGACGACGTCTACGCCGTCGCGGCGCAACCGGAGTATCTCCTCCAGTTCGGGTTCTCTCCGGTCGACAGCGAGAGACTCCCCTCGCCCATCGCGGACCGACTGTCCGCCGTCCGCGAGGAACGCGGCGACGACGCCATCGCCGTCCGCGTGGCCGTCGGGGAGTTCGAGATGCCGTCGCGACTCAGAGATAGATTCAAGAACGCTACGCCCGGCGACGACGCGGACGGCGTCTCCGTCGAGGAGACGGCCGAGGACTTCGGGATCGACCCCGACGAGGTCACCTACAAATACGACACCGGGTAGCGAGAGTCACGTCCGGTCGTCGAGGAAGTCGGTGCTGAAGACGATGTACGCGAGCACCGAACAGAAGAGGACGGGCGGGAGGATGGCGAACCCCCAGAGCGGTTCGGTGCCCATGCCGACGATGAGGACGACGTTTCCGAGACCGATAGCGAGGAACGGAAGCACCGCCAACACCGCCCGCCGTCGGTTCTTCCCGCCGGTCTCGGGTTGAAGCGGTTCCTCGAACTCGTCTGTCTCCGACTCGTCGTCTGGAGACGTAGCGGACGCGGCCATACCGGAACTGCGGGCGTCCAGCGACAAAAGCGACGCGCCTGACTCTCGGTCACGCGGCGTCTTCGTACCGCGAGGCGAGAGCGACCAGACCGAACAACGTCGCGAGTATCGCCGTCGCGAGGAGGGCGGCGTACAGCGTCATCGAGAGCGGCGTCGTCGGCACCGTCACCAGACCGCCGAGCAACGGCACCTCCGGGACGGACTCGGCCCCGTTGCTCCCGACGAAAAAGCCGACCATCCCCGCGAGGGCGACGACGACGGCTCCCACGAAAAGCAGGATACGCCGGCCGAGTCCGGGGCGGCCGGGTGGCGCGTCCGCGTCGTTCGCCGAGTCGGGTTCTGCTGACACGCCGTTCTCTACGGCCGCCGTCGGTTTGGCGCTTGCCCTTCCGTCCCGCCGGACGGAAACTACAAGCGGTTCCCTCGGGAACCGTGAGGCGATGCCAGAGGAACTTCTCACTCGCGCCCGCGCCGCCCTCGACGACGCCTACGTCCCGTACTCTGAGTACACGGTCGGTGCCGCGCTTCGAACCGCGGACGGCGAGGTGTACGTCGGATGCAACATCGAGAACGCGAACTACTCGAACAGTCTCCACGCCGAGGAAGTCGCCGTCGCGGACGCGGTGAAAAGCGGGTCGACGGAGTTCGACCGCCTCGCCGTCACCTCGGGCGCGAAAGACGGCGTCACCCCCTGCGGGATGTGCCGCCAGACGCTCGCGGAGTTCGCAGACGAGAGCCTCGTCGTCGTCTGCGACGAGGGCGGCGAGGAGACGACGGAGTACACCCTCGGCGAACTCCTGCCGGACACCATCTCGTTGGACACGCTGAACGCCGCGGCGGACGCGCGCGAGGACGCGTAACTCGGGGACTTCGGTGGGCGTCCGTCGCGTCCGTTCGAAGGGGTGATTATTTTTGTCGGGCGGCCGCACATCCGTCATGAGCGACAGCGAGGACCCGAACGACGAGGTCCAGTACCACATCGAAGTCGGACCCGAAGACGTCGCAGACACCGTCCTTCTCCCCGGGAACCCCGAGCGAGTGGACAAGATAACCGCCCTCTGGGACGAGTTCGAAGAACGCGCCTCCCACCGCGAGTACCGCACCGCCACGGGCGAGTACGAGGGGACGCCCATCTCGGTCACCTCGACGGGCATCGGCGGTCCCTCCGCGGCCATCGCCGCCGAGGAACTCGCCCGCGTCGGCGCGGACACGTTCGTCCGCGTCGGTTCCTGCGGCGCGATTCAACCCGAGATGGACGTCGGTGACCTCGTCATCACGTCCGGCGCGGTTCGACAGGAGGGCACCTCGAAAGAGTACGTCCGCGAGGATTACCCGGCCGTCGCGGACCACGAAGTCGTCTGCGCACTCGTCGCCGCCGCCGAACGCCTCGGCTACGACTACCACGTCGGACTGACGATGAGCGCGGACTCCTTTTACGCGGGGCAGGGCCGCCCCGGGTTCGAGGGGTTCGAGGCCGCGGGGTCGGATTCGCTGGTCGAGGACCTCCGCGAGGCGAACGTCAAGAACATCGAGATGGAGGCGGCGACGCTTCTGACCGTCGCGAACGTCTACGGCCTCCGGGCGGGCGCGGTCTGTACCGTCTACGCGAACCGCGTCACCGGGGAGTTCCGAACGGAGGGCGAGTCGCGCGCGGCGAAGACGGCGAGTCTCGCCGTCCACCTCCTCGCGCGCATGGACGAAGTCAAGCGCGAGGCGGGCGTCGACCGTTGGCACGCCGGACTCTCGCTCGACTGACTGTCGTCTGTTGAGAACGGTCGGGCGCTCTATCTCACTGCATGCGACTGCGTGGCAGCTATCGCCGCCTGCGGGCGGTTTCCGGTCTGTTCGTTTCAAAGGCCCTTTATCTGATGCCTACGAGAACTCTGATATGAGCACGCAGGTCGTCGTCCTCGGCTCCGGCTATGCGGGTACCGGTGCCGTCAAACGCCTCGAAGAAGAACTCGGCTCGGACGCTGAACTGACGTGGGTCTCGGAGAACGACTACCACCTCGTCCTCCACGAGGCGCACCGGTGCATCCGCGACCCGAGCGTCGAGTCGAAAATCGCGCTCCCCGTCGACGACATCAAAGCGCCCGAGACGAAGTTCGTCAAAGGCCACGTCGAGAACGTCGACGTCGACGAACGCGTCGTCGAACTCGACGACGACGAAGTCGACTACGACTACCTCCTCGTCTGTCTCGGCTCCGCCACCGCGTTCTACGGCATCGAAGGCCTCGAAGAGTACTCCTACGAACTGAAGGGCCTCGACGACGCACGCGAGATTCACACCGCCATCAAATCGGCCGCCGAAGACGCCTCCCGCGACGACCCCGCACAGGTCATCGTCGGCGGTGCGGGCCTGTCGGGAATCCAATCGGCGGGCGAGATAGCCGAGTACCGCGACATCCACCGCGCGCCCATCGACATCACCATCGTCGAGGGCCTCGACGAGGTGTTCCCCGGTAACGACCCCGAACTGCAGGGTGCGCTCCGAAAGCGCCTCGTCAACAAGGACATCGATATCCTGACGGGCGACTTCATCTCGAAAGTCGACGAGGAGAACATCTACCTCGGCGGCGGCGAGGACGAAGAACCCGACACGCTCGATTACGACGTCCTCATCTGGACCGGCGGAATTACGGGCCAAAAAGAGGTCGCAGAGGCCGACATCGACAAAGACGAGCGTTCGAACCGCATCTACGCGGACGCGGACTTCCAGACGAGCGACGACCGGGTGTTCTCTCTCGGCGACTCCGCTCTCGTCGAACAGGGGACGGACTCCGTCGCCCCGCCGACGGCGCAAGCCGCCTGGCAGGCCGCCGACGTGGCGGGCGAGAACGTCTCCCGCGCCGTCAAGGGCCAACCGCTGAAGACCTGGAACCACGAGGACAAGGGGACGCTCATCTCCGTCGGCGACGACGCCGTCGCCCACGGCGTGAAACTGCCGATGTTCGGCGACGTGCCCATCAACGTGTTCGGCGGCCCCGCCGCCCGGACGCTGAAAAAGAGCGTCGCGACCCGCTGGATTGCGGACATCACCTCCCCCCGCCGCGCGTTCGAGGCGTGGGGCGACATGTGAGATAGTCCCCGACGCGAACCCGACGCGCGGTTCTTTTCCGACGGACGACCGTTCGAGTGGCGACGACGGACGCGCCGTCGCTACGACGCGAACGCTGACGCTGCGTGGGTAGAAACAGAGAGAAGAGCGGTAACGAGCGCGAAGAGAGCGTCAGTGGTTCGGCTCGCCGACGGGCGCGCGCATGTCGTCGATGCGGAGGATGAGGATGTTGCTGGTGTCGTCTTTGCCGTCGACGATACCCTCGACGACGAGTTTCGAGAGGGGGGTCGGACCGACTTTCACCTCGTCGCCCTCGTGGAAGTCTCGGACGGAGCCTTGGACGTGAATCTCGGCGCGGCAGAGTTCCGGGTGGTGAACCGACGAGAGGTCTATCCCGTCGACGTTGACGCCCGTCACCGTCTCACCGTTGTGCGTGAGGGGGACCGAGGCGGGTTCGTCCATCTGGTCGACGTCGAGTGCCTCGTAGGCGTTCGCCGTCGGTTTGTAGCCGCCCTTCGGTCCGGGGACGCCCTCGACGAGTTGAAGCGCCTTCAGACTCTGCATCTGGTTGCGGATGGTGCCCGGGTTCCGGTTTACCTCTTCTGCGATGTCCTCACCCTTGACGGCGTCCTCACTCTGCCGATAGAGGTTTATCAGCGCCGTGAGGATGGTTTTCTGACTCGAAGTCAATTCGATTGATGACATGGTAATTCGTTCGAAGTATACCTCCTTAAATGCGATGGATGAACGGTCGAAACTCGGTCACGTCTGACAATTTTCGGGCCGAGACGTGTGATATTTTCACAAATGGAGTCCCGATGCGACCTTTCGCGTCTCGTCCCGACACTAATTTACTCGCCGGTTACAGTTTGGTAGCCATGAACGGAAAGCGGGTCCTCGTCACCGGGGGTGCCGGGTTCATCGGATCGAATCTCGCGAACCACCTCGCAGCGGAGAACGACGTCGTCGCCGTCGACGACCTTCACCTCGGGACGCCCGAGAACTTGAACGACGACGTCGAGTTCGTCGACGCCAGCGTCCTCGACGACGACTTACCGACCGACGGCGTGGACGTGTTGTTCCACCTCGCGGCGTACTCCTCGTACACGATGGCCGAGGAGAACAAACGCGAGGCGACGCGCGTGAACGTCGAAGGTTTCGTCAACGCCGTCGAACAAGCGCGCGAAGACGGCTGTGACACCGTCGTCTACGCCACCACCTCCTCCATCTACGGGTCGCGGACCGACCCGTCGCCCGAGGATATGCCGGTGGAGGCCCGAACCTGCTACGAGGCGTCGAAACTCGCCCGCGAACAGTACGGCGAGTACTTCCACCACCACTACGACATGACGCTCGCCGGTCTCCGCTTTTTCTCCGTCTATCAGGGGTACGGCGGGGCCGAAGAGCACAAAGGCGAGTACGCGAACACGGTCGCGCAGTTCGCCCACCAGATTGCGAACGGAGAACGCCCCGAACTGTTCGGTGACGGCTCTCAGACCCGCGATTTCACGCACGTCGACGACATCGTCCGCGGAATCGAACTCGCCGGGGAACACGAACTCCAAGGCATCTACAACCTCGGCACCGGCGAGAGCTACGACTTCAACACGATGGTCGAGATGATAAACGAGGAACTCGGAACGGATATCGACCCCACGTACGTCGAAAACCCCCTCGACGTCTACGTCCACGACACGAAGGCGGACGCCTCGAAGATGCGAGACGCCACCGGCTGGGAGCCCCAGATTTCCTTCGAGGAGGGCGTCGGGCGGGTGTGTGCGCCCTACACGGAGTAGGCGGCGTTCGCGGCGGCCGGGTTCGAGACGGCGGCCTGCGGTCGTATGCGCGTCCGTTGGTCACCGGCCCGTTGTCCCTCGACGAACTCGACGGAGACGCTCACCTCCCGGTCCGTCTCCTCTTGGATCTGTCGCCGAACCGTCTCCGCGAGGTCGGGGTAGGGCGTGTCGACGGGTCGTCTGACCACGATGCTCACCTCCGGCGTCCGGTCGACGAACCTGACCATACCGACCTCGGTACTGACCGATTCGAGTTGGAGTTCGGCGAACCGGTCCTGTTCTATCGCGTCCTCGACGGCGTCGTTGACGGAGTTGTCGAAGGCTATCTGTCCCATCAACAGACCGCCCGCGCCGACGAAGACGGCCAGGAGGACGGCGAGGGCGGCGGCCGCCGGGACGTACCTCGCGAGTCCGTCGTCGTCGGACTCTACGTCGCCGTTCGTTATCTCGGTTCTGCCCTCGGACCACTCTTGCGGACGGTATCCGAGATACCAAAGGACCAGAAACGCGGCGACGTTGACGGCGACGGCGTTCACCACGAGGAGGAGAATCGCACCGAGAGCGACGCTCGGGAGTCCCCACGCCAGTCCGATACCGACGGCGGCGGCCGCGGGGATGAGCGCCGCCGCGATCATCACGCCGACGAGCGAGACGGGGAGCGCCGTCGCCAGGCCGAACGCGCCCGCGCCGCCGGCACAGAGCGCGACCAACACCGAGAGCAGTCCGGGCGATATCCGCTTCGATATCTGACCGATGGTCGATACGTCGAGGACGGCGGTGACTATCTGTCCGGACTGTATCGCCACTCCGAGAACGAACGACCCCGCGATGGCCGCACCGAATCCGAACAGTTGCTGTCCGAACCCCATGCGGATCATCCGACGGTCGTTCAGGGAGATGCCGACGCTGGCGATGAGCGCGGAGCCGACCTGCGGGGCGATGACCATCGCACCGACGACGACGGCGGGCGAGTCCAACAGTAGTCCCGCCGCCGCGACGATGGCGCTGAAGAGAGTCAGCGAGTAGTACGTCAGTTTGTTCCGGTGCATGTCGAGCGCCTTCGCGCGAATCTCCTCGGGAGCGACCGCGTCGTCCTCTTCGACGCCCGCGACGAACCGGTCTTCGAGTTCGTGATAGTTCCGCGTCTTCGCCGTCTCCGCACTCGAGATGATCGTGTACTCGTGGTCGTCTATCCCCGCCTCTTGGAGTTCGTTCATGACGAACTCCACCGCCTGCGTCGGAAGCGGGAACTCGACGAGTACGTGGTCTCCTCGTTCTGCCGCGTCTTTCGTGACGACGAAGTCGATGTTTTCGGCCCGCAAGATATCGATGACCGTCGTCCGCGACTCCTCGGAGACGAGGAGCTTTATCAGCCGCATCTACCCGGTAAACGACTGTCGCCGCCTTCAGGGTACTGGGCGATGGCGTCGCGCGCAACTCGCTACAGTGCGCCGTTTCCGTCCCGGTGACGGCGACGTTTCGGCCGGAATGCTAAACTTTCGAGGCCGTGTCCTCCCCTCGTGCGACTCATACGTGTCCGCGTGGACGACGACGCGCGGGACGCAGTCATCGGCGCCCTCGACGGGTTGGAGGCGACGTACGCCGTCTTACCCGACGGCGAACGCGTCGACAGCGCGTTCGTCGAAGTACCGGTCGCGGACGGCGCCGTCGACCCCGTCCTCGCTCATCTCCACGACAGCGGACTCGACCGCGACGCGTACACCGTCGTCGTCGATGCCGACCGCTCCGAACCGGTCAACGAGAACCTCACCGAACGGTTCGTCGAAGGCCCCGTCGGCGACCGAGGTATCTCGCACCCCGAGATACGCGAACGCGCCGACGACCTGCGACCCGAACGGGTGACGTACCTCGCGTTCGCGATGCTCTCTGCGACTCTCGCCACCGCCGGGTTGCTGTTGAACTCGGCCATCGTCATCGTCGGCGCGATGGTCATCGCGCCGTTCGCCGGGTCGGCGCTGTCGGCGTCGGTCGGTGCGGTCATCGACGACCGCGGGATGTTGATTCGGAGCGTCGTCTCCCAGACGCTCGGCCTCGCCGTCGCCTACGCCAGCGCCGTTTTCGTCAGTTACGCCGTTCGCGAGACGTTCTTCGTCTCCGCCGCACTCGCCGTCTCGCGCGTCGAACAGGTCGGGTTCTTCATAACGCCGACGCTTCTCGCTCTCGCTATCGCTATCGCCGCCGGTGCGGCGGGCGCGTTGGCGTTGGCCTCGGACCTCCCCGTCTCCATCGCCGGCGTCGCCGTCGCCGCGGCCATCGTTCCGTCCGTCGCCGCGGCGGCCATCGGGACGGTCTGGTCTCGCCCGATTCTCGTACTCGGCGCGGTAGTGCTTCTGTTCATGAACATCGTGTTCATCAACATCTCCGCGTACGTCGCGTTGGTGGCGATGGGCTACCGGTCGTCCGTCGTCGCCGACACGTGGAACGACCTCGGGCCGAGCCTTCGCATCGGCGCGTACGCCCTCGTCGTCGTCGTCTTCGTCGCGGTGACGGCGGCGACTGCCGCCGCGACCTACTCTCACATCGCCTTCGAACAGGACGTCAACGCCGGCGTCCAGACGACGCTCTCGGAGGACGACTACGGGAACCTCGAACTCGTCGGCGTCCGGACCCAGTACGACGACGCGGGACTCATCGGTTCGACCGAGAGCGTCACCGTCACCGTCGTCAGCGACGCCGACCGGGCCTACCCGGAACTCGCCGACGACGTCCGCGAACGGGTGCAAGAACGGGCCGGACGGGGGGTGACAGTCGAGGTGCGCGTCCTCGACTACCGTCGTTCGACCGCCCCGGAGAGCGTAGAGACCGACCTCGTCGACCGCTGGCTCTCGACCGCTTCGCAGTGGGTCTCCGACCTGTTCGGCGCGGCGGCCGACTCGGTCGCCGGACGCGTCGCTCGGTGAATCGCAACCACTACACGTCTACTCCCGGCAGTTCGAGGTATGACGCGACCAACCCGAATCATCGGCGCTCCCATCGACTACGGAGCGAACCGACGCGGCGTGGACATGGGGCCGTCTGCCATCCGCTACGGCGGACTCGCGGCGAAACTGGAAGGCGCGGGCGTCTCCGTCGTCGACGACGGAGACGTTCGGGCACCCCGCGCGGAGGAACGCGACCCGGAGGCCGAGATGCCGACGGAGGGCAGAGCGAAGTTCCTCCGCGAGACCAAGGCGGTGTGTACGTCGCTCGCGGACCGCGTCGCGGAGACGCTCTCGTCGGACGAGTTGCCTCTCGTCCTCGGCGGTGACCACTCCATCGCCATCGGGTCCGTCACCGGAAGCGCCCGCGACGCCGACATCGGTGCCGTCTGGTTCGACGCCCACGGCGACTTCAACACCCCGGCCACGTCGCCGTCGGGCAACGTCCACGGGATGCCGCTTGCCGCCCTCCTCGGCGTCGGCGACTTCGCGGGCGTCGAGTGGGCGAACGCCGCCGGACTCCGCGAGGAGAACGTCGCCATCGTCGGCCTGCGCTCTCTCGACGCCGCGGAACGGGCGGCGATTCGCGACAGCGACGTGACCGCCTTCACCATGTCCGACATCGACGAGGAGGGAATTACGGCCGTCGTAGAGGAGGCACTCGACGTCGCGACGGCGGGCACCGACGGCATCCACGTGAGCCTCGATTTGGACTGGCTCGACCCCCGGGAAGCGCCCGGCGTCGGGACGCCCGTCCGCGGCGGCGTCACCTACCGCGAGGCGCACTCCGCGTTGGAAACCGTCGCAGAGAGCGGTTCGCTCCGCTCTCTGGAACTCGTCGAAGTCAACCCCATCCTCGACGAACAGAACGAGACGGCGTCGCTCGCGACCGAACTCGCCGCGAGCGCACTCGGACAGCGCATCCTCTGACGCTCCGACGCGCACCGCACTTTCGTTTTCACCGGTTCTCGACGCGGGCGATACGAAACCGCCCCACACCTCGTTTCCGGTGAACGAACGCGCTCTTTGTCGGGTGAGGCGGAGACGCGAAAAGAGACCGCGGGGGGCTTACTCGGCGCCGAGTTCGCCGTCTTCGAGACCTTCCGTGGTGATGTCTCCGACGTCGTCTTCGTCTATCTCTTCGAGTTCGACGGTGTCGGCTTCTCCGTCCGTCTCGGCGTCGTCGTCCGCCTCCGCGTCGGCGTCGGCGTCGGCGTCTACGGCCGTCGAACGCTCCTCGTTGTAGACGTCCACGGACGCGACGGCGTCGCCGGCGTCTAAGTCCATCACGATGACGCCCATCGTGTTCCGCCCGACGGTGGAGACGTCCTCGACGGGCGTGCGGACGATCTGGCCGTCGGAACTCATGACGAACAGGTGGTCGCCGTATCCGACAGTCTCCATCGCGCAGACGGGGCCGTTGCGTTCGTTCGTCTTGATGTCTATCAGACCCTTCCCGTTGCGCGACTGCGGGCGGTAGTTCTCGATATCGGTGCGCTTTCCGTACCCGTTCTTCGTGACGGTCAACACCCAGTTGTGTATCTCCTCGTCGACGGCGGCGACGCCCGCCACCGTGTCGTCGCCTTCGAGTTTGATGCCTCGGACGCCCCGGGCGGACCGACCCATCGGGCGCACCTCGTCCTCGTGGAAGCGGATGGACATCCCCTCTCGGGTGGCGAGTATCAGGTCGCGTTCGCCGTCCGTCACCTCCACGTCTTCGAGTTCGTCGCCCTCGTCTAGCGTGGTGGCGATGATGCCGGTAGAGAGGATGTTCTGGAAGTTATCGACGCTCGTCCGCTTGATGTACCCCTCGCGGGTGACCATCGTGAGGAACTTGTCCGTCTCGTCTTCGATGTCGGTGCAGTTGACGACGGCGGTAATCTCCTCGCCGTCGTCCAAGTCCAACAGGTTCACCGCGGACTTGCCGCGGGCGGTCCGACTCATCTCCGGAATCTGGTACGTCTTCAGTTGGTACACCTGCCCGTGGTTCGTGAAGTAAAGCAGGTAGTCGTGGGTACTGGCGACGAACACCGAGGAGACTCGGTCGCCCTCTTTGAGTTCGGTGCCGATAATCCCCTTCCCGCCGCGCCGTTGGGCGCGGAACCTGTCGAGGGACATCCGCTTTATGTAGTCTTCCTCGGTGACGACGACGACGGTGTCCTCTTCGGCGATGAGGTCCTCGTGGGTGACGTTACCCGTGTCCTCGATGAACGAGGTGCGGCGTTCGTCGGCGTACTGGTCTTTGATGTCGAGGAGTTCCTCCTCTATGACGGCGTCGAGTTCGGAGGTGTCCGAGAGAATCTCGTTGAGGCGGTCGATTCGCGCCTGCACGTCCTCGTACTCGGACTGAATCTCGGCCGCCTCCATCGAGGTCAGAGAGCCGAGTTGCATCGCGACGATGTGGTCCGCTTGGTCCTCGGAGAACTCGAACGTCGGAAGCGGTTCGCCGTCGACTTCCGCGACCTGTTCGCCGCGGAGTGCGGCCTTCGCGTCGTCTCGACTCTCGGAGTTGCGGATGGTCTCGACCACCGCGTCGATGTTGTCGAGTGCTGTGAGTCGGCCTTCGAGGATGTGCGCTCTGTCTTCCGCCTCGGCGAGTTCGTACTCGGAGCGACGGCGCACGACCGTCCGCCGGTGGTCGAGATACTCCGCGAGCGTCTCTTTCAGCGTGAGAACCCGGGGTTGGCCGTCCACGAGGGCGAGGTTGATGACGCCGAACGTGGATTCGAGGTGGTGTTCGAGCAGTTGGTTCTTCACCACCTCGGCGTTCGCGCCGCGCTTGAGTTCGACGACGACGCGGATGCCGTCGCGGTCTGACTCGTCGCGCAGGTCGCGGATTCCCTCTATCTTCCCCTCGTTTACGTTGTCAGCGATGCGTTCGATGAGGCGCGCCTTGTTCGTCTGGTAAGGCAGTTCCGTGATGACGATTCGGTCGTCGTCTTCGACTTCGAACTCGGCGCGAACGCGGACGCGCCCGCGTCCGGTCTTGTACGCCTTGTGGACGGCGTTGCGTCCGACGATGTTCGCGCCAGTCGGGAAGTCCGGTCCCTTCACGTGCTCCATCAGGTCCTCGACCGTACAGTCGGGGTTGTGGATGAGGTGGACCGTCGCGTCGATGACCTCTCCGAGGTTGTGTGGCGGGATGTTCGTCGACATCCCGACTGCGATACCCGAAGAGCCGTTGACGAGCAGGTTCGGGAACGAAGCGGGCAGCACCGACGGTTCCCGTTTCCGGTCGTCGTAGTTCGGTTGGAAGTCGACGGTGTCTTTGTCGATGTCGGCGAGGAGTTCCTGCGTGATGGAGTCCATCCGCGCCTCGGTGTACCGCATCGCGGCCGGCGGGTCGCCGTCGATGGACCCGAAGTTCCCCTGTCCGTCGACGAGGGGGTATCGCATCGAGAAGTCCTGCGCCATCCGGGCGAGGGCGTCGTAGATGGCCGAGTCGCCGTGCGGGTGGTAGTCACCCATCGTCTCGCCGACGATGGAGGAGGACTTCCGGTGAGAGGTCCGGGGGGTGACCCCCGCCTCGTGCATCGCATAGAGGATGCGCCGGTGGACGGGCTTGAGTCCGTCGCGGACGTCCGGCAGTGCGCGCCCCGCGATGACGGACATCGCGTAGTCGATGTACGACTGCTCCATCTCCTGTTCGATGCGGGCGTTCTCGACTGTCGCGGCGATGCCCGACCCGGGTTCGAATTCGTCTGGTGCGTCCGAACTCATATCAGATGTCCACCCACTCTGCGTCGTCCGAGTGCTCTTTGATGAACTGCTTTCGCGGTTCGACGGCGTCGCCCATCAGGATGTTGAACATCCGGTCCGCGGCGGCGGCGTCCTCGATGCTTATCTGCTTTAACACCCTGTTCTCGGGGTCCATCGTCGTGTCCCACAGTTGGTCGGGGTTCATCTCGCCGAGACCCTTGAACCGTTGGACCTGAGTCGGGTTGCCGTTGCATTTCTCCTCGATTATCCTGTCGCGTTCTTCTTCGGTCATCGCGTCGTACGTCTCGCCTCGGTAGCGAACGCGGTAGAGCGGTGGTTTCGCTGCGTAGACGTATCCCGCCTCCAAAAGCGGCCGCATGTGGCGATAGAGGAGCGTGAGAAGCAGCGTCCGGATGTGCGCGCCGTCGACGTCGGCGTCGGTCATCAGGATGATTCGGTGGTACCGCGCCTCTTCGATGTCGAACTCCTCTCCGACGCCCGCGCCGATTGCGGTGATGAGAGAGCGAACCTCGTTGTTCTCTAACACCCGGTCCAAGCGGTGTTTCTCGACGTTCAGAATCTTCCCCTTCAGGGGGAGAATGGCCTGGAACCGCCGGTTGCGGCCCTGCTTTGCGGACCCGCCCGCGGAGTCGCCCTCGACGATGACGAGTTCCGACTCCTCTGGGTCGCGAGACTGACAGTCCGCGAGTTTGCCCGGGAGCGCGGTGGATTCGAGCGCGGACTTCCGGCGCGTGAGTTCCTCCGCTTTCTTCGCGGCCTTCCGCGCCTTCGCCGCCTCGACGGCCTTCATGATTATCGACTGGGCGGTGCCCGGGTTCTCCTCGAAGTAGGTCCCGAGTTGCTCGTGGGTGACGGACTCGACGATGCCTCGGACTTCGCTGTTTCCGAGTTTCGTCTTCGTCTGCCCCTCGAACTGCGGGTCGGGGTGCTTGATGGAGATGACCGCGGTCAGACCCTCGCGGACGTCCTCGCCCTTCAGCGAGTCGAGGTCGTCGAGCAGGTCGTTGGTCTTGGCGTAGTCGTTGACGACGCGTGTGAGCGCGGTCTTAAAGCCCGTGAGGTGCGTCCCGCCCTCTCTGGTGTTTATGTTGTTCGCGAAGGCGTGGATGGAGCCCTGCAACTCCTCTGTGGCCTGCATCGCCACCTCGACTTCGATGCCCTGCGCTTCGTCGTCGTAGTAGATGACGTCCTCGTGGAGGAGCGTCTTCGTCTCGTTGAGGTAGCCGACGAACTCGCGGATTCCGCCCTCGAAGCGGAAACTGCTCTCTTCGTCTCCGACCTCGTCTCGGAGGGATATCTGGACGCCGGAGTTGAGAAACGCCAGTTCCCGGAGGCGGTTTTCGAGCGTGGAGAAGTCGAACTCCGTCGTCTCGAAGATATCCTCGTCGGGCCAGAACTGGATCGTCGTGCCCGTATCTTCGTCCGGTTCGAGGTCGCGGACGCGTTCGAAGGCGTCGGCCACGGGTTCGCCGTGGTCGAACTCGTGTTCCCAGACCGCGCCGTCGCGCTTTATCTCGACTTTCAGACTCTGCGAGAGGGCGTTGACGACGGAGACGCCGACGCCGTGGAGGCCGCCGGAGACCTGATACGACTTGTTGTCGAACTTTCCGCCCGCGTGGAGGACGGTCATGATGACTTCGACTGCGGGCCGGTCGTACTGCTCGTGCGTATCGACCGGGATGCCGCGGCCGTTGTCTGTGACTGAGACGGACCCGTCTTCGTGGACTGCGACGTCGATGTCGTCGCAGTACCCCGCGAGAGCCTCGTCGATAGAGTTGTCCACGACTTCGTACACGAGGTGGTGTAATCCCCGTGCGTCCGTGGACCCGATGTACATCGCCGGACGTTTTCGGACCGCTTCTAGCCCTTCGAGGACCTGAATTTGTCCGGCCCCGTACTCGTTTTCTCGTGACATAGAACCTATCTCCGCCTAAGCCATCTCCGCCCTTAAACCCCTCGTACGCGGGCGCGCGTAAGTGAACATACCGTACTGTGGGTACCGCCCACCCCGTCTCGGTACCGCGATTTTCTCTCGCTCGCTCGACAGGTTCTCGGCGCGCCGTCGCGTTCACTTTCACTCCGCTCCCGAACACGTTTTAACTGTCCATCGGGAACTTCTCGGCACAGAATGACCTCGTTCCAGTCGACGCTCGGCGAAGAGGCGGGGATCGCCGAGGAGCTGGCGGAGAGCCAGCGAGCAATCTCCATCGCCGAGTTCTTCGAGAAGAACAAGCACATGCTCGGCTTCGATTCGGGCGCCAGAGGGATGGTGACCGCCGTCAAGGAAGCGGTGGACAACGCCCTCGACGCGACCGAGGAAGCCGGAATCATGCCCGACATCTCCATCGAGATTCGCGAGTCGGGCGACTACTACACGCTCGTCGTCGAAGACAACGGCCCCGGAATAACGCGCGAACAGATTCCGAAAGTATTCGGGAAACTGCTCTACGGCTCTCGTTTCCACGCCCGCGAACAGTCCCGCGGTCAGCAGGGTATCGGTATCTCCGCGGCGGTTCTCTACGCGCAACTCACGTCCGGCAAGCCCGCGAAGGTGACGAGTCGAACGCAGGGGTCCGAGACCGCTCAGTACTTCGAACTCATCATCGACACGGACACGAACGAACCCGAGATTCAGGTCGAAGAGGAGCGTTCGCCCGCGGAGTCGGAACTGTCGCCGACCCACGGCACCAGAATCGAAGTCGAGATGGAGGCGAACATGCGCGCCCGCCAGCAACTACACGACTACGTGAAACACACGGCGGTCGTCAACCCCCACGCGCGACTCACCCTCGACGAACCCGGCCTCGACGAAGCGCGCCGGTACGAACGCGTCGAGGGCGCGAGTCTCCCGAAAGAGACAGAGGAGATTCGACCCCACCCCCACGGCGTCGAACTCGGGACGCTCATCAAGATGCTCGGGGCGACTGAGTCGTACTCGGTTTCGGGCTTCCTGCAAGAGGAGTTCACCCGCGTCGGCGCGAAGACGTCCCAGAAGGTGTTGAACAACTTCCGCGACCGGCACTTCGGCCGGGAGATGGCGTGGCGCGCCGCCGAACCGAGAGCGGAGGCGGAGACGGACCTCGAAAACGCGATCGAGGACGCCGTCGTCAACAAGGGCGCGGCGGCGACGTCCGAGTTCGCCGCCCGCGTCGCGGACACCCTGCGGAACCGCGACCGGACCGCCCACGCCGAACTCGAATCTATCGTCGCCACCGTCGCGGAAGACGTCGGTGAGGACCACGACGTCACCTTCGGCGAGACGGTGCGGGAGAACGCTGTCGAAGCGGCGTGGGGCGCTCTCACCGCCGACGTGACCGCCGACCTCTACGGCCTCGTCGACGACGCGACGAGCACTCGGAAGGACGACGAGACGGTGTCGGGACTCGCGGCGCGAATCGGCGAGAAGTTCGCCGACGGCCCGGCGCGACACCGCGCGACGAAGTCGCAGGTGCGCGAGTACGTCGATCGGTCCGCGGACGTTCTCGTCTCTGCGAACGACGGGCTCTCCATCGGCGAGACGGCCCGCGAGAACGTCGTCGAGGCGGTCTGGTCCGCGATGCGGACCGTCCCCGACGAGGTTCCGAAAGTCTCGGAGGTGGCCGGTGACAGAGACACCGCCTCGGAACTGTTGGAGGCGATGCGAGAGACCGACATCCTCGCGCCGCCGACGAACTGCCTGTCGCCCATCACCGCCGAACTCGTCGAGGCGGGCCTCCGCAAGGAGTACGACGCCGACTTCTACGCCGCGGCGACGCGCGACGCGGACGTCCACGGCGGCGACCCGTTCATCGTCGAGGCGGGCATCGCCTACGGCGGCGAACTCGCGGACGGCGGGTCGGTGGACCTGCTTCGGTTCGCCAACCGCGTTCCCCTCGTCTACCAACGCGGGGCCTGCGCCACGACGGACGTGGTAAAACAGATCGGTTGGCGGAACTACGGCCTCGACCAACCCGGCGGGTCGGGGATGCCGAACGGCCCGGCGGTCATCATGGTCCACGTCGCCTCGACGAACGTGCCGTTCACGAGCGAATCGAAAGACGCCCTCGCGAACATCCCGGCCATCGAAGACGAGATAGAACTCGCCATCCGAGAGGCCGCCCGCGAACTGAAGTCCTACCTCAACAAGCGGCGGTCGATGCAGAAACGGCGGAAGAAACAGGACGTCCTCGGGAAGATTCTGCCCGACATGGCCGACAAACTCTCGGAAGTGACGGGCCGACAACGGCCGAACATCGACGGGGCGTTGGCGCGCATCATGAACAACGTCGGCGTCGAACGCGTCGTCGACGGCGACACCGTCACTCTGAGCGTCGAGAACCACTCGGACCGGACGGAGAACCCCGACATCACCGACATCGTCTCGGCGGAACCGGCTGACGTGCCCGACGACGCCACCGTCGTGGACTTAGACGGCGAGTGGTTCGTCAAGTGGAACCCCTCTGTCTCCGCCGGCGAGACGGCCGAACTCACCTACACCGTCGTATCGGACGCGTCGTTCGACATCAACGTCGACGGCGTCGAGACGGAGAAACTGACCATCAACACCTAAACAAATGAGCACGAAATCAGACGACGAACTCGCGCGCGAACGTCTCATCGACCTCGCGGTGAAGTTCTACGACCAGTTCGACGAGGGGGACATCCCCCACATGGACATCCCCACGCGGACGAAGAGCAACATCGTCTTCGACGAGGACTCGAAGGTGTGGGTGTACGGCGACCGGAAATCCACCCGTTCCGCGAACAGCGTTCGCGGCGCGCGGAAACTCCTGAAAGCGACGTACGCAATCGAGTTCCTCGTCCGCCAACTCGAAGAGAACCGCTCTTCGACGCTGCGTGAACTGTACTACCTCTCCGAGTCGTGGGACGCAGAAGAGGCGCACTTCAACGACCAAGACGAGTCGAACCAACTCATAGAGGACCTCGAAATCGTCTCGAAGGTCACCCGCGAGGACTTCCACATGCGCCCCGAGGAGTCCGGCGCGACGCTCATGGGACCGCTGAAACTCCGCGAACAGACGCGCCGCGGCGAGCGCGAGATTCACTGCCAAGAGGACGTCGGCGAGGGGGGCTACCAGATTCCGAACAACCCAGACACCATCGAGTTCATCGACCACGACATCGACTTCATCCTCTGCGTCGAAACCGGCGGGATGCGCGACCGACTCATCGAGAACGGCTTCGACACCCAGTACAACTGCCTCATCGTCCACCTGAAGGGACAACCCGCCCGCGCGACGCGACGCATCACAAAGCGCCTGCACGACGAACTCGACCTGCCGGTCGTGGTCTTTACCGACGGCGACCCGTGGTCGTACCGCATCTACGGTTCCGTCGCGTACGGGTCCATCAAGTCGGCGCACCTCTCGGAGTATCTCGCGACGCCCGAGGCGCAGTTCGTCGGCATCCAACCCGAGGATATCGTCGAGTACGACCTGCCGACCGACCCCCTCGCGGACTCTGACGTGAACGCCCTCCAGTCTGAACTCGACGACCCGCGCTTCCAGTCCGACTACTGGACGGAGCAGATAGAGCTCCAACTCGATATCGAGAAGAAAGCGGAACAGCAGGCGCTCGCCTCTCGCGGACTGGACTTCGTGACCGACGAGTATCTCCCCACCCGCCTCGACGAGATGGGCGTCATCTGAGGACGGCCCCGTCTCCTCTCCGTCGCCTCAGTCGCCGTCGCTCGACTCCTCGTCTACGTACACTATCTCGGCTATCTCGCGCCGCGGCTTTTCGTCGTCGTCGCCCTCGTACTTGTACACCGTCTCCTCGTCTTCGTCTTCGGTCGCTCTGTGCGACCCGTCGCAGAACGGTCGGTCCGACGAGAGCCCGCAGCGACAGACGGCGATATCGCCTTTCTGCTCGTCGACGTCGTCTTCGTCGAGTTTCGTCGGGCCGGTCGCGTCGTGGCGAACCTCTCGTGGCATGGCCGCGTCTACTCGGCGGGCGAAGGTAGATGTTCCCGGTCTCACCGGAGGGGTTCGTCCCGGAGGAACCGCCGCACGACATCGACGAACTGCCCGCGATGTTCGTCCATCGCGGCGTGCCCCGCCCCGCGGAGGAGCGCGAGTTTCGCACCGGGAACCGCCTCTTTAGTCGCGCGGAGGCGAGACTCCGGGAACAGTCGGTCTTCGGACCCGCCGACGACGAGCGTCGGAACGTCGATATCTCCGAGGACGTCGCTCGCGTCGTGTTCGAGACAGGCGTCGCAGGAGACGACGACGTCGGACGGAACCGGCGGGGCGGACACCGCGCCGAACGCCCGGGCCACCGGCGCGTAGACGCTCTTTCGCCACCCGACGTAGGAGTGGCGGGTGGTCGAACCGTAGAGGCGACTCCACTCGCCGTTCTCGGCCAACTCGCGCCACGCTTCGACGATGGAGACGCCCCCCTCGCCGAGTCTGTCCGCCGCCGCCCCGACGACGAGTCGGTCTACCAGTTCGGGGTAGTCCGCGGCGAGATGTTGGGCGACGAACCCTCCCATAGAGTAGCCGACGACGTGCCCGCCGCCGAGTTCGTCGAGGACCGTGGCGTACGTCCCGGCCATATCTCGGGTGGTCGTCCCCGGGTCCATGCCGTCGGGTCGGGGAACGGTCCAAACGGTGTAGTCGTCGGTCAATCCGTCGTACGTCCGCCCGAGCATCTGCGCGAGTCGCCAGTTCGGGTGCCTGTCGAACGCCTCGCTCAGACCGGGCACGAAAAGAAGCGTCTGCGGGCCGTCGCCGGTGCGGTAGTAGGGGACGCGTCCGTCGATAAACCCGGAGTCGGTCGGGGCAGTCGCCGGTTGTATCATCTACCGGCCACCACGGCCCGGCGGCGCAAAGTCCTTTCCGCGGTTCGCAGGTCCGGGGAGGCGACTCAGGCCGGTCGTTCTTCGGGGTCGTCGATGACGACGGGGACGCCGCGGGACGCCACGTCCGCCGCGAACGCCTTCGGGTCGGCGGTGAGGAGGTCGATGGTGTCGTAGTGAATCGGAACGACGAGTTCGGGGTCGAGCGCCTCCGCCAAGTCGGCCGCCTCGTGGCGGTCCATCACGACGCTTCCGCCGATGTTGGCGAGGAACACGTCCGCAGAGAGGCGTTCGAAGCCGTCGAGGGCGTCGGAGTCGCCGGGCCAAAAGAAGGCGGTGCCGTCCACCGAGAGGCGGAAACCGCAGCCGAACCCCTCGGGGTGAGTGACGCTCCCGTCGTCGTTCGCGTGGGGGCCGTCGGGTTCGTTGTACGCCGGAACGCTCCAGACGTCCGCCGGACCCACGGCGAGGTGGTCTTCGTCGCCCACGCGAACCGTCTCGTACGGGAGGTCCTCGACGGGCGTCACGTCGCGGTCGATGTTCGCGGCGTCGATGGCCTCGTACGCGACGACGGTGGCGTCCTCGCTCGCCACCTGTTCGACGGCGTCGGAGTCGTAGTGGTGGTCGTGCGTGATACAGACGACGTCGCCGTCTCGGGGGTAGTAGCCGTCGAGGACGCCGTACCGGCCGGGGTCGAGGTAGGCGACGAAGCCGTCGGGCGTCTCGATGCGGACGGTGGCGTAGCCGAGCCACGAAACCGAGAGGTCGCGGTGTCGAACGGTCATACCGTGCCCTACAGACCGCTCGTAGTAACCGATTGCGGAAGCGTCACCGACCCGGGACGCCCGTACGAACCGCGAGCGTCCGCCGTCACCGGCTACTGGGCGTCGGCGAGGCGTTCGACGCGTTCGAGAGAGTCCGCGTCTTCGGGGTCTTTGTCTCCGCGGACGGAGACGAATCGCGGGAATCGCAGGGCGTATCCCGAGGAGTACGTCGGCGACTCCTGTATCTCCTCGTAGCCCACCTCGAAGACGACAGACGGCCGCAGGTCCACCTCTTGGCCGTCTTCGGCCCGTATCTCCGGTTCGAGCAGGTCGGTCAGGTCCGCGAGTCTCTCGTCCGTGATGCCCGTCGCCACCTTCCCGATGGTCTCGTAGCCCTCGTCCGTCCGCGCCGAGAGCAGGAAGGTGCCGAGGAACTCCGCGCGCCGACCCTCGCCCCACTCGGCGCCCGTGACGACGAGGTCCAACGTCTCCACGTCGGGCTTTCGTTTCAGCCAGTTTTTCCCCCGGTTCCCGGGCGAGTACGTCGAGTCGGGGTTCTTCAGCATGATTCCTTCGTGTCCCGCCTCCAACGCGCGCTCTTCGAAAGCGGCTATCTCGTCTGCGTCCGACGAGACAAGCAGTTCCGAGACGGCGCCGGAATCGCCGAGAACGTCGGTCAATCGGTCGTGCCGGGCGGTCAACGGCGCGTCCAACAGGTCCTCGCCGTCGTCGTGCAGGCAGTCGAACGCGCAGAATTCGACGCGCACTTCCTCGCGCATCCGACTCACGTCGTGTTTGCGGCGGAAGCGGCGGAGAATCTCCTGAAACGGCAGGGGGTCGCCCTCGTCGTCTACGGCGACGACTTCGCCGTCCACGATGACCGACCGGTCGACGTTCGCCTCGACGAACTCGACCACTTCCGGAAGGGGGTCGGTCACGTCGTCCATGTTCCGCGAGAACAGAGACACCTCGCCCGCCGCCTCGTCGTAGTGGACTTGGACGCGCGCGCCGTCGAACTTCGTTTCGACCGCCGCCTCGTCCCACGCGTCTACGGCGTCCGTGACGGTGCCCGCCTGCGCCAACATCGCCTGCACCGGGCGGCCGACTTCGAGGTGCACCCCGGCGAGTCCGGACTCCCCGTCGGCGCGGGCCACCGTCGCCACCATCCCGTAGTCGTTCGACACCTGCAGGGCGCGTTCGACCGCTTCGAGTTCGTCGTCGGTCGCGAGAATCGTCGGATCCTCTCTCTCGTCTGCCTCCTCGTCGGTACCGTCCGCCCCCGTCGCTTCGTCCGCATCGCCGTCGTCCGTGTCCGCCGATTCGTCCGCGCCCGCCCCGTCGCCGTCGGCGGCGTCGGCCAGGAACGCTTCGGCGACGGCGTCGCGGACGGTTCCCTCGCCGACGCCGATTCGCATCTCGGAGAGGACGAGTCGCGCGAGGAACTTCGCCTCCTCGGGCGAACACCGGTTGAACAGACCGAACAGGGTGTTGAGCTTCCTGTCTTCGCTCCCCTCGCCGTCGGCGGCGGCGAGTTCGCGAAGCGTCTCGTCCACCTCGGCGACGGTGAGTCCGTCCGTGCCGCCGGCGAACGCGGCGAGTCCCCGTTGCCCGCCGAAGTCGTACCCCTCCGCGACGGCCCCGATTTCGCCCACGTCCGCGAGTTCGTCCTCCACGTCGTCGGCGGTGACGTTCGTCCCCGCCGCCCGGGCGATGGCCTCGTGGAGGAGGCGCGGCCCGACGTCGAGCGTGGTCGAATCCCACGCCGGGAACACCCGGCCTTGCACGAAACGGACGACGACGGGGAGGTCATCGCCCGCGTCGCGAAACAGGTTACGGACCAGCGCCACGGTGGCCAAATCCGCGGGCTCTGCTTCCATCTCCGACGCTCGGGCGGCGAACTCGGCGAACTCCATCGGCCCGACGTACCCGCCCGGAGCGAAAAAGTCCGCCGACTCGGTTCGGCGGGGCGACGCGGCGACCGATGGGCGTTTGTGAACGTCCCCCGTGGGTGCCGTTCGGTGGCAATACGCGGTGCAGCCACGGGATTCAAGCCGTTCGACTCCACAGGGGTGCCTATGAGCGACGACCTCGCGGCGCGCGTGCGGGACGTACTCTCCGTGGACCCGGAGGAGTACGAGGCGCAAGCGGAGGCCGACGCCGACGTCGTGAAGTCGGAACTGGCCGCCGGAACGTTCGACAACTACCAGTCCATCGTCGGGTTCGAGTACGAGTTTTACGCCGTCGCCGACGGCCGGTGGACCGCGAGCGAAGACGACGGCGTCCACGCTCTCATGCGGGTTCCGAGGCGACTCCTCGAACTCATGGGCTTCGAAAAGGAGTTGGGGCTTCACAACGCCGAGATGACGACGAGTCCCCAACCGTTGAACCCCCACGGCCTCCGCGCCCAAGAGTCCGAGATTCGGTCTCGCCTCTCTGCCGCACTCGACTGTACGAACGCCGAGGGGATACGTCTCGTCAGCGACGGTCTGTGGACCATCCCCCCGGCCGGAGAGACCGCCCGCGAGTATCTCACCGACAGCGTCAGTTTCGACGACGTGCGGATGGCGACGAACATGAGCGACTCCGTGCGGTACCACGCGATGGCAAACGGGCCGAACGTGCCGGACACGATGAGCATCGAAGCGCCGCACGTCGAACTCGAAGCGGACACGGTGATGCCCGAGTCTCTCATCACCTCCATCCAACCGCACTATCAGGTCGCACACGCCGCCGACCTCCCGCTTTACTTCAACTACGCGCTCCGCGTGGCCGGACCGCTTCTCGCACTCGGCGTGAACTCGCCGTTCTTCCCGCCCGACCTCTACGACGACGCGGACGCACAGGAGATTCTCGAAGATAGCCACATGGAGAACCGCATCGCCGTCTTCGAATCGGTCCTCAACACCGGCGACACCGAGAAAGTTCGCTTCCCGGAGGACCTCTCGGGCATAGAGGAGGCGGTCGACCGGGTCGCACAGGACGCGACCACGGTTCCGATGCCCGTCCCCCGCGGCGACCGGTTCGACGACCAGTTCGCCACTCTGCGCCGGAAACACGGAACCTTCTGGCGGTGGGTTCGGCCGGTGTTCGAGGGGGCGACGAAGTCCTCCGCGAACGCGCGAATCGAGTTCCGCCCCGTCGCGGCGCAACCGACGGTCCGCGACTCCGTCGCGTTCCAAGCGGCCTTCGCGGGGTTGATGGAGAGCCTCACGAAGCGCGAACACCCGGTCATCGACCAGAACTGGGAGACCGCACGCGAGAACTTCTACTCGGCGATGCGAGACGGTCTCGACGGCGGACAGCGCTGGATAACGAACGCCGGCGAGGAGACGGTGGACCGAGAACGCGTCTACGAGGACCTGTTGGCCCACGCCGCGGACGGACTTCGGTCGGCCGGCTGTTCCGAGGAGGAGGCCGACCGGTACATCGAACCGCTCCGCGCCCGCCTCGATGCGGGCTGTACGCCCGCGTCGTGGAAGGTGACGCGGGTTCGAGAGGAACTCGCGGACGGCGCGTCGTTCGAGGACGCAGTCACCTCGATGCAACGGGAGTACATCGGACGGCAAAGCGAGACGCTCGTCGACGGGTCGTTCGCGGACTGGTTGTAGAAGAGAGCGACTGCGGGTCTTCGGCGGCGGGCCGACTTACAGGAGGTCTTCGAAGTCTTTGTGCCGCGTGATGTCGACGCCGTCCTCGGTGACGACGGCGACGTTGATGCCGTTGCCGGACGCCAGGTCGCGTTCGACGGCGCTCTGGATGGCGCGGGCGGCCACCGTCTTGGCCTCGTCGACGCTCAGGTCGTCGTCGTACTCTTGTTCGAGCACACCCAGCGCGTACTGACTGCCCGACCCGGTGACGGTGTACTCCTCTTCGAGGATGGAACCCGCGGGGTCGATGCTGTAGATGTGCGCACCCTCGGAGTCGACGCCGCCGAGGATGGGCTGGACGATGTAGAACGCTCCCGAGCGCAGGAAGTTCCCGAGGAGCGTCGAAAGCGCCTGCATGCTCATGTCCTCGCCGCGGCGCGACTCGTAGAGGCGCACTTCCGCGCGGATAGACCGGATGAGAGACTGCGCCGCCGAGACGGATCCGGCGATGGTCAACGCGCCCGTCGGGTGAATCTCTTCGACCTTCTGGACGTCCTTCGAGGAGACCATGCGGCCCAGACTCGCGCGCATGTCCGTCGCGAGGACGACGCCGTCGTCCGTCTTCAGGCCGACGGTGGTCGTCCCCGTCTTCGTCTCTTTGTCGCCCATCTCACTTGCTCGTTCGTTCGCGTTGGGAAACTCGCCGAGTTCCGGCGCGAACACGTTGGAGTGGTCGCCGTTCAGCGGGTCGAGGCGGCCAGAGATATCGTCGCTCGGAGTTCGCATTATCAGACCTTACAGCCCTGCGCTGATAAATGCAACCCTTACCCCCGCTGTTGCCCGTTTCGTCTGTCGGCACACGCGAGCGAAGAAACCGCACGACGGAGCGCCGACGCGACTGCCGTCGCTCTCGGTGGTCGAGTGTGGAGTTCGGAGAACGGAGCGGTGGTTCAGTTCGACTGTGCGTGGGCTCCGGCGCTCGCGCGTTCGTACGCCGTCCCGGCGGCGTCGACGAGTCGGTTGACGGGGAGGGTGACGCCGAGTCGCCGCGTGAAGAGGGCGACTGGCATCATGAGGATTCCGAGCATCAGGGTGAGCTGATAGAGGACGAACGTAACGCCCCTGTGCATTGCGTGTATCATCGCGCTGTCTATCGAGCGAGCGGAGACGCCGCTATATAAACCTTCTCCGTCGCTCTCGACTCCGACACCGATGACGTCTGGCGATTAAACCGGACTTGTCTATCGAACAACTGTACTGGGGTTCGGGCGTCTCACTCGGTAGGAGTTCGGTTAGCCGTCCCGCTCGTCTGCATAAGTTATGGCGACGATTCCGGTCGCATCCGCATTCGCCGGGCACGCGCGGCAGTCCCTCGCCGAGGGCGGAATCGCGGCCGAAGCGCGGACGACGAGGAAGAGGGCGGGGGCGACGCTGTTTCTCGCGCGGGCGAACCACAAGACACGAAACCCCGCGGCGTCAGGACGTAGTATGAGCAACTATCTCGTGGCCATGGAAGCCGCTTGGCTCGTCCGGGACGTAGACGGAATCGACGACGCCATCGGCGTGGCAGTCAGCGAAGCGGGCAAGCGTCTGAACGACAAGAACAAAGAGTACGTCGAGGTGGAAGTCGGCGCGACGCCGTGTCCCGCCTGCGGCGAACCGTTCGACTCCGCGTTCATCGCGGCGAACACGGCGCTCGTCGGCCTCCTCCTCGAAATCGACGTGTTCAACGCCGACGGCGAAAAACACGCCTCCCGCATCGCAAAGAGCGAAGTCGGCGGCGCACTCCGCGACGTCCCCCTCGACATCATCGAGGTCGTCGAAACCGAAGACGACGACAGTTCGGAGTGAGGTAGCTCGGTCCCCGAAACCTTTTCGTATAACCTCCGGTAATCAGGAGATATGGAACTTCCGACCCCGCAGGACTTACGCGAACGCCGGAAGGCGCTCGACTTGACCCAGAGCAGTCTCGCCGAGATGGCGGGCGTGTCGCAACCGCTCATCGCCCGCATCGAGGGCGGTGACGTCGACCCGCGACTGTCGACGCTCCGCCGAATCGTCAACGCCCTCGACGAAGCGGAGGGAAGCGTCGTCCGCGCCCGCGACCTGATGAACGAGTCCGTCGTGAGCATCTCGCCGGACGACTCCGTCCGCCACGCCCGAGACAGGATGCTCGACGAGGGGTTCTCCCAACTGCCGGTCATCCGCGACGGGTCGCCGGTCGGCATCATCTCGAACAGCGACATCCGACACGTCCAGGAGGAGAACGTCGGCGAACTGCCCGTCGCGGAGGTGATGCGCGAGTCCTATACCACGGTCGAACCGACGGCGACGCTCGAAGAGATAGACGCCTACCTCGACCACAACGCCGCCATCCTCGTCGTCGAGGGCGGCCAGACGGTCGGTATCGTCACCGAAGCGGACGTGGCTGCCCATCTGTAACGGTCCACTGCGGGGTCGCACCGCCGCGGGTCGGTTCGCTTTCTCTCGCCGCCGCGCGTGACCGGCGAACGTCGCGCTACCGCGCGGGCGACGCGCACGTCTGAGTTAGTCGGACTCCTCGACGTCGGCCCTCCGCTACAGTTCCAGACCGCGGACGGAGACGCCCTCCCCGTCCTCTATGCGTCCGATGACTCGGCCCTCCGTCTCGGCGGCGAGTGCTTCGGCGTCCTCGGGCGGGAGTGCCGCGACGAACCCCGTTCCCATGTTGAACGTGCGGTACATCTCCTCCTCGGAGACGTTGCCCTCCGATCGGACGAACTCGAACACCGGGTGGGGGTCGAACGCGTCCTCTACGACGTACCGGAAATCGCCCATCCGCGAGAGGTTCGTCCATCCGCCGCCCGTGACGTGCGCCGCGGCGTGGACGCCGTGTTCCCGCATCGGGTCCAACAGGTGGGTGTAGATTCGCGTCGGTTCCAAGAGCGCCTCGCCGACCGTCTCGTACCCCTCGAACGGGCAGTCGTCGGTGTACTCGTGGTCTCTCGTCGCCGCCTTCCGCGCGAGGGTGAGACCGTTCGAGTGGATGCCCGACGAGCGGAACCCGACGAGTGCGTCGCCCGCTTTCGCCTCTCCCGGGAAGATGGCGTCTTTGCGCGCGAGTCCGGCGCAGGTGCCCGCGAGGTCAAGTCCCTTGATGACCTCCGGCATCACCGCCGTCTCGCCGCCGACGAGTTCCATCTCGGCCTCCTCGGCACCGGCGGAGAGGCCCTCGCCGACCTGCTGTGCGAACGTCTCGTCGGGTTCGTCCACGGCGAGGTAGTCGACGAACGCGACGGGCCGGACGCCCGCCGCGACCAGGTCGTTCACGTTCATCGCGATGCAGTCGATACCGACGGTCGAGTAGTCGGAGAGAGCCTCCGCGACGACGAGTTTCGTTCCGACGCCGTCCGTCGCGAGAGCGAGATACCGGTCGCCGATGTCGAGCAGTCCGGCGTAGTCGCCCTCGCTCTCGCCGACGGCCGAGACGAGTGCGGCCGTCGCCGCCTCGCTCGCGTCGATGTCCACGCCCGCGTCGGCGTAGGTCAGTTCGTCCGTCTCCTCGTCTTCGACGGGGTCTTCACCCGCGCCGGTACCAGTCATGTGCGAACCCGCGCGGTGGCAGAGCAAAAGATGCTCGGTCCGTCTCCGGTTTGGCCTCGCCTACGTCGGCTTCGGTCGCCGCTAACTGGTGGATATTTCACCTCCAGAATACGCCGGCGGTTTGAAGCGCTCTGATACGTTAGAAAGCTCCGTGAAACTTCTAACGACTTCTCAGCGGTCGATGAACGGTCGGTGAAACGTCCGTTTTCCGTGAATAGTCAGAAATTCAGGCCAACGCTCGTGCCCCTATATGTAGCCCCGACCCGTTGGATAGGATGACGGTTCCCAACTATGTCAAGCGTCTCTTCCCAACACAACGAAACGCCCCTTCGCCGAAGCATCGGCGTCGCCAGTACCGCCGCCAAGATGGGTCTCCGGTCCATGGAGGCAGTCACCTTTTGGGCGGCAGTTCTGCTACCCTTCGCCTACCTCCCTCTCCTCTTGGGCGGACTCGGCGAGGGTGAGCAGTTGGTCTTCACCGCGTTCGTCGCCGCGAACGTCTTCGCACTCGTCGTCGGCCACGACCACGGCCGCGAGTGAGGAGTTCGCTGACGTCGGCCCTCCCACCGAATCCGCGACTCTCCCTCCAATCTCTCTCGGCTTTCGGTCTTTCTCTGCCCTCCTCGTCTCTCCGTTCACTTCCACGAAGAGTCGACGGCTACGACCGGGTCAGAAGCCGAGTCCCGAGACGAACGCCCCGGCGGTCAGAACGACCGAGAGGGCGAACACGGCCAGAAACACGGTCTTGCTCCAGCCGAACACCGTCTTCCCGTCGAGAGAGCCGAACGGGAGCATGTTGAACGCCGCAAGAAAGAGATTGATGAGGAGTCCGCGGCTCCCGAGGAAGGTGAGAAACTCGGACCCCACGACGACGCCGCCGACGACGAGAGGGAGGAAGACGGCGGCCAAAAGGAGGTTCGTCACCGGTCCCGCGAGGGCGATGAGGCCGTGTTGACGCTCCGTGAGTCTGCCGCGGTGGTACACGGCACCGGGCGCAGCGAAGATGAATCCGACGAGCGCGCTCATTATCGCCAAAAACAGCATGCCGTAGTCGGCGCGGAACTCCGCCACCTGTCCGAACCGAACGGCGACGACTTTGTGCGCGAGTTCGTGGAGGAGAAAGCCCACCCCGGCGGTGAGGAGACTGACGAGAAGCGGACCGACGACGCCACCGCTCAGTACGGTCGCGACGGCGCGTTGGCCGCCCCCGGCGAAGAAGATGGCGAACGCCAGACCGAGCGCCACCCACGCGAAAAGCAGGTCGCGGAGTTCGCGAGAGCTGAATCTGAGTGTCGAGTTCGTACTCATGAGTGTGGTATCTCGTCGGACGTTAGGAGGGTGGGGAGTTGGGCCTTGTGGGTTACGCGCCGCCCGCCAGTGCGCCCCAGACGATGTTCCACCCGTTGCGCGCTCCCTCCAACATCAGCCGCGTGACGCCCTCCGCGCCGCCTAAGTCGAGCGCGAAAAGCGGGAGGACGTACGCGACGAAAAGCGCCGAGGCGACGATGCTTCCGACGTTCGTCGCCGCGACGACCATGATGAGGCGAAACAGCGGAACGTCGAACATCTCCGGGACCAACTCGCCGAGCGGTCTCTCCTCGTCGGCCATCAGGTCGTTCAGCCGACCGATGTCGGTGACGTTCACCGGCGTGCGGCGAAGTTCCATGTAGCCCGTGAACCACCCCGGTGCCAGCAAGGGGTTGATGGAGGTCATCCACGCGACGCCGCCGCCGACGAGCGCAGAGAGCCACCGCGCCCCGGCGGCCTTCGCGAGTCCGGCGGCGAAGACGCCGTTGATGAGGAACCACGCCGCGAACAGTTCGATGAGCGCGTCGTTGCCCACCGTAGAGAGCGCCAACAGGACGAACGACAGCACGACGAAAAGCGAGATGGCCGACCCGACTATCTTGCCCCACGGAAAGCGTCCCGACGTGGTCCCCGTGAGCGACGACATCGGCGGGAGTTGTTCGGGGTGTTCGAGATACCGTTCGATACCCTCTCTGTGACCCGCGCCGACGACGGCGACGACGTTCGCGCCCGACTGCCGGAGGCCGACGAGTTGGTGTGCGATGTACGCGTCCCGTTCGTCGATGAGGGCCTCCGCGCCGCCGGGAGAGAACTCGCGGAACTCCTCCATCATCGCGCTGACCACGTCCGTGTCGGTCATCTTCGACATGTCAATCTCCTCGGCGCCGCCGTCGGTACCGCCGCCGAACGCGTTGGCGACGACGCCGACGGTGGCTCCGAGAACCACGCCGGTCAGGAGTCCGATGGCCATGCTCCCGACGATGCGGACGAGAAACGGGCTGAACGACGCCACGACCGAATCGGCGACTCCGAGTCCGAATCCGGCGATGGCACCGGCCGCGACGCCGACGCCGACTGCGGCGATTGCGCGTTCCTCGGCGTCTAACGCCGCCGCGCCGAGCGTCCAGACGACGGCACCCGCGGCGACGGCGACGACGACGCCGCCGGTGATGCGGGCCAAAATCGGGAGTCCGACGCCGAGACTGCCGCCGAAGACGGCCACCAGCGGTCCGATGAGAAAGCCCAAGAACACGCCGAGGACGACGCCGACGCCCCGGGCGTCGCCGAGTCCGAAGGCGAGGCCGCCGACCATCCGCAGTTTCTCTAGCAGACTCATCCGCGACCAGAACCGCTGCATCGTCTCTTGGATGTCGCGGTCCACGAGAGCCACGTCGATGCCGAGTTTCTCGGCCGTCTCGACGGCGGCGAGCATGTCCGCGCCGGGTTCGACGTCGAACCGTTCGCCCAACTGCGCTTGGACGTACGAGAGCATCCAGTAGGCGATGAACTGAAACACCGTGTTCCCGCGGAGCAGGTCGCCGGGTTCGATGTCGTCGGGCGTCCCGCCCTTCATCGACCGGTAGCGCCCCTCGTCGAGTTCGACGGCGACGACGTCGGGACGGTCCTCTTCGATTGCGTCTTCGACCTCGCGGATGCTGTCGGCGGAGACGTGGGCGGTTCCCACGACCCGGACGCGACCCTCTCCGGCCGCTTCCTGACTCATTGCACACCGATTTCGGGGCACGCTTTTTACCCTTGTCGGAGCGTGTCGCACGTATGCGCAACGTCACGCTGGACGCCGACACGCCCACGTCGGCGCACCGGACGGCCGCGGCCTGCCTCGGAGACGCAATCGACGCGGTGCTTCCGGACCGAGTCGTCCGCGATTCGGTGTCGCTCCGCGGCGACACCCTCGCGATAGGCGAGGAGTCCTACGACCTCTCCGAGTTCGAACGCGTCGTCGTCGTCGGGGGCGGAAAGGCCGCAGACGGCGTCGCGGACGCCCTCGAAGCGGTCCTCGGCGACCGAATCGACGCCGGTGCCGTCGTCACGCCCACGCCCGGCGAGGGCGGCCGAATCGAGCGACTGCCGGGCGACCACCCCGTCCCCTCCGAACGCGGCGTCGAGAGCGCACGGAGACTCGTGGAACTCCTCGACGACGCCGACGAGGACACACTCGTTCTCGCCGTCGTCACCGGCGGTGCAAGCGCGGTGATACCGACGCCAGCCGAGGGCGTCTCGCTGTCGGACCTGCGGGCGACCACCGACGAACTCCTCCGGTCGGGCGCGGATATCTCCGAACTCAACGCCGTTCGCAAACATCTCTCGACGCTCAAAGGCGGGGGACTCGCCCGCCGCGCCGCCCCCGCGACGGTGGTGGGACTGGTGTTCAGCGACGTTGTCGGGAACGATTTGGGCGTCATCGCCTCCGGGCCGACGGCCCCAGACGAGACGACGTACGGCGACGCGCTGTCGGTTCTGGACCGCTACGACCTCTCGGTGCCCGACTCGGTCCGCGACAGACTCGAACGCGGGGCCGAGGGTGACCTCCCGGAGACGCCGACTCGGGGCGACCCGGTCTTCGAAAGCGTGCGGAACCACGTCCTCGCGGACGGCCACACGGCGCTCTCGGCCGCGAGAGAGACCGCCCGAGAGCGAGGGTACGACGCGTTCGTCCTCTCGTCTCGCGTCCGCGGCGAGGCGCGAGAGGCGGCCAAGACCCACGACGCCATCGCAGAGGAGATCGCGGCCACGGGCGACCCCGTCTCGCCGCCCGCAGTCGTCCTCTCGGGCGGGGAGTGCACCGTCACCGTTCGCGGCGACGGCGAGGGCGGCCCGAACCTGGAGTTCTGCCTCTCGGCGGCCCGCGAACTCGAAACCGCGGCGGTGGTCGCCGCCGTCGATAGCGACGGCGAGGACGGCGGCACCGACGTGGCGGGGGCGGTGGTGGACGACCGGACGGTCGAATCCGGAGACGAGGCGGCGGCGGCACTCGCCGACAACGACGCGCTCCCGTACCTCCGAGCGCGGAACGCGCTGGTTCGAACCGGCCCGACGGGGACGAACGTCAACGACCTGCGGGTGGTCGTGGTGGCGGGCGACGAGGGTTCCGACGCCGAAGAGACGTGACGACTCCGGTGACAACAAGTTTGTATCCCAGTACGTCGTAGGCGCTGTCATGGCCCCCCTGTTGCGTGACGCGTCGGACGCCGACGACGACGCGAGTCCCCGCGTCATCGGTTTAGACGACGAGGACGCCGACGAGATACTGTCGGTGCTCTCCTCGGCGACGGCGCGTCGCATACTCGCGACGCTTCACGAGGACCCCGCCAACGCCGCCGCCCTCGCAGACGAGGTGGGCACCTCCCTCCAGAACGTCCAGTACCATCTCGGACGGCTAGAGGACGCTGGCGCGGTCGCCGTGGTAGACACCGTTTACTCCGAGAAAGGCAGAGAGATGAAGGTGTACGCCCCGTCGGACAAACCGCTCGTCGTCGTCGCCACGGACTCGGCGGAGACGACCGGACTCGTCGCGTCGCTTCGGCGGTTGCTCGCGGCCGTCGGACTCGTCGGCGCGGCGAGTCTCCTCGTTCAGTGGGTCGCCACCGCGGGAACGAACGCGGGCGGAACCGTCGCGACGTCCGCCGGAGACGCCGGGACCGAGGCGGCGCGAGCGGCATCTTCCGCCGCGGCGTCCGGTCTGCCGCCGGGACTGCTCTTTTTCCTCGGCGGCCTGACCGTTCTGCTCGTTCTGTACGGCATCCGGTACCTCAGAACCGAGTAACGGCGGCGATTTTCGGCTCGCTACGTTCGACCGCTGGGGTAGGTATTCATACCCGGGCGACGAACGTTACGGTATGAATCACCGGGCCGAGGTGAAAGGAATCGGCGTCGGAATGGACTCCGAGGGAGGGAACGTCCCGGCGGTCATTTTGCGGGTGCGAGAGGAGTATCTCCCCATCATCATCACCACCGACCAAGCGCAGGCCATCCAACTGTCGCTGTCGGGCGAACCGTTCGAGCGACCGCTGACTCACGACCTGCTCGTGGAGATGATAACCGAGTTCGGCGGCGCGATCGACACCATCCGAATCGACGACTTGGCCGACGGGACGTTCTACGCGAAGATAGACGCCGAACGCTACGAGGACGGCGAACCGCGGAAGTTCGTCTTCGACGCTCGACCCAGCGACGCCGTGGCACTCGCGGTTCGGGTGGACTGTCCCATCCTCGTCTCCGACGAGGTGATAGACGACGCGGGGCAACCGCCCGAGAAGTTCGACCTCGGCGAGTCGGCGGGCGACGACGAGTTCGAGCTGTAACCGGTCAGTTCGTCTCGGACGCGGTTCGGCCCGTTTCGCCCGCGAGTGCCTCGTCGCGGAGGCGTTCTCCCTCCTCCGTGTCCACGGTCAGGTCGGGGACGGGCGTCGGTTCCCGCACGTCGTCTATGGCGACGTAGACGAAGTACGACTCCGTCGTCGGTTCTCTCTCTCCGGTCTGTGGGTCCTCGCGGAACGTTTTCAGTCGGACTTTGACGCTCGTCCGCCCGGCGTCGTAGACGTACGACTGGATCAGCGCCGTGTCGCCGCGGGGAATCGGCTGGACGAAGTCGACTTGGTTCATCCGGGCGGTGACGCACGTCTCGCCCGCAAAGCGCATCGCCGAAAGCGCGCCGACGATGTCCATCCACTTCATGACGTTGCCCCCGTGAGCCATGTCGTAGTTGTTCGTGTGGTTCGGTTGGACGAGTTGGCGGTTCTCGATGTAGGTGTCCATCAGGTCTGTCATGGATGCGCCTTGTCGCGCGGAGGGGATGAGCGTACTGCCCGTCGGAGTTCCGGAGGGGGCGTCCTCGACGCCCGTCACCGGTCCGGCGCGGTGCCGAACGTCAACTCCAGTTCGACGAGTTCGCCGTCGCGCCACACCTCGAACGTCGCCGTCTCGTTCGGTTGCGCCTCGGCCGCGAGGTACGACGACAGGTCGTCCTCCGTCTCGATGGGCGTGTCTTCGACGGCGCGAATCACGTCCGCACCGGTCGGCACCGTATCGCCGAGACTGCTTCGAGTGCCCGTCGCGCCGCGGAGGACGCCGTCGGCCGGACTCCCGGAGACGACGTCCGCGACGAGAACCCCGCTCGCCTCCTCGAACCCGTAGACGGAGGCGACGGCGGGGGTCACGGACTGCGCGCGGATTCCGATGTAGGCCGCTCGGTGACGCCCGTCCTCGACGAGAGACGGCACGACGTCGTCTACGACGGCGGCGGAGACGGCGAACGCCACGTTGTCGCCGCCGCCGGAGTTGATGACGCCGACGACGCGCCCGTCGAGGTCCACCAACGGCCCGCCGGAGTTGCCGGGGTTCACCGCGGCGTCCGTCTGGATTCCGTCGGCGACGAGAAATCCGGTCCGAGTTCGTATCGACCGGTCGAGGCCGCTGACGATGCCCGCGGAGGCGGACCCCGAAAGCGAGAACGGCGCGCCGAGAGCCATCACCTTGGTTCCGACCGGCGGTTCCTCGTCGACGAGCGACAACGGTTCCGCGTAGGAGGGGACGCGTTCGACTGAGAGAACCGCGAGGTCGGTTCGGGTGTCGCTCCCGACCACCTCCGCGCGCGACCAGTCGCCCTCGCGGAACTCCACCGTGATGTCGTCTCCTCCGGAGACGACGTGGGCGTTCGTGACGACGTAGTCGCCGTCGTACACCCACCCAGAACCCTGCGCGTCGCCGCGCGCCGTCGAGACGCGGATGAACGCCACGGAGGGGATGACCGCCTCGTAGACGGAGACGTACTGGCCTCCGCGCTGTCGAACCCGTGCCGGCGGGTCGGACGCGAACGCCGTCGCGCCCGTCCCCGCCTCGGTCCGTCCGGCGTCGTCGTTCCCGTCCGAACCGACCGTCTCGCCCTCGGACTGCGACGCCGAACATCCCGCGAGAAGCGTCGCCGCCCCGGCGAGCACCGCCCGTCTCGGTAGTCCGCCCTCGTACCCCGTCCGCTCTGCGCTCCCGTCGTGGTCCATGTTACCACCTTTTGTCCGGTGGCGGGAAAAAGCGCTGGCGGGTGACGGGGCTTATGCCTCGCGACGACGAACGTCCGCCCATGACCCTCGACGTGGAGACGCCCTCGCCGCCGACGTTGAAGTCCGCGGTGGACCCAAACGAGTACGACGACACGACCGTCTCGGCAGACGACGACTACCGACGGGGCCAACTCTCGACTCTCCTCCGTGAGGGAGCGTGGGAGGAGGCGTTCGAGATGTGGGCCGAGGAGACGTCGATGACCGAAGACGAGTGGCGCATCGTCACGGAACTCGACCTCGTCTCGCAGTTCGACTTCTTCTGGGACGACTTCGCCGACAGAGTCGGCTACCACGCGCCGGGTATCCCCGAGGACTGGAAGGTGCGGGAGGTCCATCCCGACTTGGCGTCGTGGAAGGAGGTTTCGAGCATCAACGCCGGACTCACCGAGTTCGGCCAACTCGTCTGCGAGGTGCTGAAAGACGACTACATCACGTGGGAGTCCGAGTACGACGCGCCGGACGACTTGCCGGAGTTCTGAGAGCGATTTCCCGGTTCGAAGCGCGGACGGAATCGCGGGCCACTCCGCCTCGGGCGAAGACGTTTCGACGGACGACGCCGACCTACACGGAGAACGTCTCGTTGTGTTCGACGCACTCGTGGAGGCCGTCCTCGTCGTAGCGTTTCACGTGTCCGCCGACGACGTAGAGCGTCCCGTCGATGACGGCGTCTACGGGCCCGGTGCGAGGGTATCGCGGCGACGACAGCCGACGGAACGCGTCCTCCTCGGGGTCGTACTGGTGACAGACCGTCCCGTAGATGTCCGTAGAGAGGTCGTCGCCGGGCGACCAGAAGATGCCGTGCGAGAGGTAGACGTCGTTGTCGACGACCGGGTTGTCCGTCGTCCCGTAGTTTCCGCCTCGCGGCGCGGGCGTCATCTCGGACCACTCGTGTCGGTCGAAATCGTACCGGTAGTTGGACGCCGTCGGTCCGGCCCCGCCGCGTCTCCCGGCGATGGCGTGGAGGAACTGCCTTCCACCGCTCGCGACGAGTGCGACCGCCGGCCACCGTTTGGCTTCGGGCATCCGCGCTAAGTCCGGGTCAGCGACCGTCTCGCGCTTCGGGTCGAACGCCCAGATTCGGCTCTCGTCGAAGGTGCCGGGCGTGCGGCTATCGGCGCCGTGGTTCGAGGCGCTCTCTCGGTCGGTGACGTTCGTTCCGCCGCCGACGCAGTACACGAGTCCGTCGTCCGGGTTGTACGCGCCCTTCATCCCCCAGTTCGGATACGGACAGCGCACGCCCGCCGCCTCGGTGAGGTTCGTCCACCCGTCGTCGGGCGTGTACCGAAAGACGACGTCCGACGGCGGGTTCTCGCCGCCGTAGGGGCCGTTCGACGGCGCGCCGCCGAAGCTAAACAGTTTCCTCTCCGACGCGACTCCGCAGGGTGCCCAGAGCGCTCTCGGCATCGGTTCGACCTCTCTCCAACCGTCACCGTCGTCCGCCTCCGGGTCGAAGACGAGCGTTCGCCGCACCGCGTCGAGTCCCGTTCCGGTCTCGAACCCTCCGAAGTAGTAGAGCTCTCCGTCGAGTACGCCGCCACCGGCGTCGCTCTGGAGCACCGGCAACGGCTCTCGTTCGCCCCACGAACCGGATTCTGCCGCCTCGGGCGGCAGTCGCTCGACTTCGGCCGACGCTCCCCCGGCCGCGGCCATCGTCGCTCCGACCCCGGTACCGACGAGGCGCAGATACGCTCGGCGAGAGTACATCGGTCAGGCACCACCGGAGGTGTACCGGTCTCCGTTGACGAGGACGTCCGCCGGACCGTCCAGTCGAACGTCGAGTATCTCCCCCGAGAACCGGAAGCTGTCTATCCCTCCCTTCGCCACGGAACCGGACGCCGTGCGTCCCTCGACGGAGTCCGGATAGTCGGCTCCGGTGAGATTTGCTCTGTCTCCCGGTTCGATTTCACCGTCGACGGTAATCTCGTAGAACGCGCGTTCGTCGGCGGTGCTGACGATTCTCAGTTCGTCGTCGAGTTCCCCGCCGCCGGAGTCGTCGCCGCCGTTGGAGTCCGACTCGTCGTCGGAGGTCACCTCGGAGGGGTCGACCCGTTCGCCGTTCACCGACACGTCCGCCGGTCCGTCGAGAGAGAAGTGGTCGATTCGACCGGTGAAGTAGAACTCGTCGGTACCGCGTTCGGCGACCGACCCCGTAACCTCGCTGCCGGGGAACGGTTCGGGGGACTCCATCTTCTCTACGTCCGCGCGCTCGCCGGGATAGATGCGGTCGCTGGCGCGAACGTCGTAGTACGCTCGTCGGTCCTCGGTGCTCGAAATCGCAATCGTGTTCATCGACTCGACTGTGTCGCCGCCCACGGACTCGCCGTCTATCTCGAACTCCGCCGGTCCGCCCACGCGGACGTTGGTGACCTCCCCCGAGAACCGGAGCCCGTCCGTTCCGCCCCCCGCGACCGACCCTATCGCGGTCGACCCCTCGACTGAATCGGGGAACTCGGCGTCTTTTGGGTCCGAGTTCTCTCCGAGTCTCATCTCTCCGGTGACGGCCATCTCGTAGAACGCTCGGGTGTCGCCGGTACTCCTCACGAGTGCGTCCCGGTCCACTTTCCCCGAGGGAACGTCCACGGTGGTTTCGTCGCTCCCGGTCCCTCTGTCGGGGTCGGTGACGGTCACCGTGAGGTCGTTGCTCTCGTTCGGAGCCGTGTCCGTGAGGTACTCGACCACGTACGTGGTCACGACGAGTCGCTCGATGCGTTCGAGAATCCGGCTGAAGTCGGCGCTTCGGATCTCCATCCAGAGTCCGCCCGTTCGCTCCGCGAGCGCCCGTTTGCTCGATTCGGGTGCGGTCGTCGCGGGGGCGACGGCGACGTACGCGACGCCGCTTTCCTCCACCATCGTCTGGACTTCGTCGATGGTGTAATCGGAGACGCCGCTTCCGTCGCCGCGGTAGTGAGAGACGCTGTCGGTGATGTCCACGACGATTTTCTGAGCCTCGGGCCTGAAGTCGAGACCGAGCGCTCGGACTATCGCGTCGAAGTTGTCCTCCGGTCCGTCGCCGCCCGCACTCGCGGTGAGTCTGTCGGTTCGCGACTTCAACGCGCTGGCGTCGTCGGTGAACTCGAGGTCGGTCTCGACCGAGTCTTTGAACGTCACGAGAGAGTATCTCGCGTCGATACCCGCCGCCTCTATCTCGTCTGTGAGGCCTTTGACTCCCGCTTGCATGTCCGCTATCTCTCCGTCCATGCTCCCCGTGTCGTCGAACAGAAAGACGATGTCGGCGCTCGCGCTGGTGAATCTGAAGCTCTGGATCGCTTTCTCGACGCCCGCCTCCGTTATCTGGAAGTCCTCCCGCGAGAGGTTCCCGTTCCGCCCCGCGTCCGTGTCGACGCTCACGTTGACGAGAATCGAGGGGTAGTTACTCGGGTCCGCACTCAACACGTCCACGAACCCCGCCGTCGAATCGGACTGCGCCGCCGCCCGAGCGGAGAACCCGTGCAGTCCGACCCCGAGGACCGCGGATTTCAGTACGGTTCGCCTCGGTATCCGCCCGAGTACGCCGCCCGACTCCTCTCTCCCCCGTTCGACTCTGTCGCCCGAACCTGCGAGGCCATCTGACATTATTTCACCTCGATTTCACTTCTTCGCCATCGCATATGACGCTACCTCGTGCCCGCTGTGCATACCGTGCACATCGGTACCTATTAACGTGAATCGGAGGCCCGCACGGAGAGAGCGACGGGAGGGCGTTCGGCTACCTGTCGAACGCCGTCGATTGGGCCCGGTAGTCGCGGTAGAGAGCCCTCACCCACTCTCGGGCCTCGTCGGCGTCGGTCTCCAAGAGGGCCTGCGGGACTCCCTTCCCGTCCGAGGCGCCGATCTGTACGACTCCGTCGAGAATACCCGCGTAGTACGGCACGTCTCTCGGGGAGACGCGGACGGCGATGCCGTCGGTCGACAACAGTGCGTCTATCGTCTCGTCCAAAGCGGGGTCCGTCCGAAGCGTTTCGGCGACGTTCTCGGTGACGATGAGTTCGTGGTCCCCTCCTCCGTCTCGGGCCGCAAAGCGGCGTTCGACGGTCCGCATCCCCTGTGGATCGACCGCCGGGAGGAGACACCGCGCCCGTTCGGCCGACGCGAGGGTCTCGACGTGTCTGTTGACCGGCGCGTACGGGTTTTCGGACGTCGAAACCGTCACGTCGGCGTCCAAAAGCACCTCGACGCTCAGTCCGAACGCGGCGGGAGGCATCCACTGGAAAAACGGCTGTAGCCGCTTTGCCTCGCGGACGGTCTCCAACAGGCCGGTCAACTCCTCGACCAGTAGTTCGCCACACGGGGTGATAGAGTACTGGTTGTTGCTGTTCTCTATCCACCCGCGTTCGACGAGCGCATCGGCGTTTCGAACGAGAGTCGTCCGCGCAACCTCGCTCGTGCCCCGAAGCTCCTCCTTACTCAGCGTCCCGGCTTTCCGCAACTCTTCGAGGATCTGTACCCGATTCTCCGAGCGAGCGATGAACTCGATCTCTTGGAGCTCGTCTTGATAGACCATCTCACCCACCCGGCGGTACGTATGTGTTAGTTCAGATATAAAACGCCGCATATAATGTATCGTTGACACCATCTCTCCGCGCGAGTTCTGGGTCCGAGCGCGGCCGGACGGTGGCGTCTCTCCGTCGATTCCCTTCTGTCCACTAGAGAGTTAAGGTCCCGCGAACGGCAGTACCGACAATGCGCCGCAGAGCCCTCCTCTCGGCCGTCGCAGCGAGCACCGTCGCCCTGTCGGGATGTCTCGCGGACGCGCGTAGAGAACTCGATGGACGGATTCTCGCCCGACACGGTAGTGCGACGCTCCGCCCGGCGGACGAACGGTGGGTCGTCGGTGGTCTGTCCGCCGAGACGGATGAGTACGCCCGCGCCGTCCTGTTTCCCGAAGCACCGCCGCGGGACGCCGACCTGTTCACCGACGCGTATCCGCGTGAGGAGCACTCCTTCGAGAACGAGATACTGAACGAGAACTACGAGAACGGATTCACGCTCCTCTGCGAGGTGAAGATGTCCGCAGAGGAGGCGTTCGTCGCGCTTCCGCGGAGTACCGCGGACGCGAAGTGGACGGGATGGGACCGGGCGACGCTTCCGATGGAGATGTCCCGGTACGACGAGTCGCGTCTCGACGAGGACGAACGGGCGGCGGAGGAACTCGTCGCCATCGTCGTCGCGTACTACGAATCCGACCGCGCGCCGTCTACGGCCGACGTCGAACTCTACGACGAAGAGGGGAACCGACGCGGCGGGTCCGCCGTCGCGGAGGCGTGGTCGTCGGACTGAGGCGCGGTTCCACGGATTTGATATACGTCCGCCGGTTGACCTCCTGTATGGACGAAGTCGAAGACCAGTACACGCCCGAGGACGTAGAGTCCACCGTCGGGGAGTACTGGGACGAGAACGACGCCTACGAGGCGACGAAGGAGGCCCACGCCGACGACCCGGCCTTCTTCTTCGTCGACGGGCCGCCGTACACGTCGGGGCAGATGCACCTCGGGACGGCGTGGAACAAGACGCTGAAAGACGCCATCATCCGCCACAAGCGCATGACGGGCCACCGGGTCACCGACCGTCCCGGATACGACATGCACGGCCTCCCCATCGAGGTCAAAGTCGAGGAGGAACTCGGCTTCGAGACCAAACGGGACATAGAGGAGTACGGGATGGAACCGTTCATCGACCGCTGTAAGGAGTTCGCCGTCCGCAACCGCGAGGCGATGGACGACGACTTCCAGTCCATCGGCGTGTGGATGGACTGGGACGACCCCTACCAGACGCTCTCGCCCGAGTACATGGAGGCGGCGTGGTGGGCGTTCCAACAGGTGAACGACCGCGGACTCGTCGAGCAGGGCAAACGCTCGGTCAACTACTGCCCGCGGTGTCAGACCGCAATCGCCGCGAACGAGGTCGAGTACGACCAGATAGAGTCGCCCTCCATCTACGTGAAATTCCCCCTCGCCGACAGAGAGGGGAGCCTCGTCATCTGGACGACGACGCCGTGGACCGTCCCCGCGAACACGTTCGTCGCCGTCGACGGCGAGATGACGTACCAAGCGGTCCGTGCCGAGAAAGACGGCGAAAGCGAGGTGCTCTACCTCGCGGAACCGTGCGTCGAAGACGTGCTGAAGAAGGGCCGGTACGACGACTACGAGGTCCTAGAGGAGGTTTCCGGCGACGAGATGGTGGGCTGGGAGTACGACCACCCGCTGGCCGCGAAACTCGACGCCTACGCCGACTTCGAGGGCGCGGGCGAGGTGTACACCGCGGAGTACGTCGAAGCCGACCGGACGGGGCTCGTCCACTCCGCGCCCGGCCACGGGCAGGAGGACTTCGCCCGCGGGCAGGAACTCGGACTCGACGTGTTCGTCCCGGTCGACCAACGCGGCGAGTTCACCGAGGAGGCCGGCGAGTACGCCGGTACGTTCGTCCGCGACGCGAACCCGGAGATAATCGAGGACTTGCGGTCCGAGGGATATCTGCTCCACTCGGGCGAACACCAACACCGCTACGGGCACTGTTGGCGGTGCGACACGGACATCATCTTCCTCGCCACCGACCAGTGGTTCATCACGGTCACCGACATCAAAGAGGAACTCCTCGACAACATCGAGGAGTCCGAATGGCACCCGCAGTGGGCGCGCGACAACCGCTTTCGCGACTTCGTCTCCGACGCGCCCGACTGGAACATCTCCCGGCAGCGATACTGGGGCATCCCGCTTCCCATCTGGCAGGCCGACGACGGCGAGTTCGTCGTCGTGGGCACGCGCGAGGAACTCGCGGAACGCGCCGACCAAGACGTAAACCCCGAGGAACTCGACTTGCACCGCCCGTCGGTGGACCCGATAACCATCACCGAGGACGGCACGACGTACGAACGCGTCCCGGACGTGTTCGACGTGTGGATAGACTCCTCCGTCGCGACGTGGGGAACGCTCGACTACCCGAGTCGAGAGGAGGCCTACGAGGAGTTGTGGCCCGCGGACCTCATCGTCGAGGCGCACGACCAGACCCGCGGGTGGTTCTGGTCGCAACTCGGCATGTCCACCGCGGCGACGGGAGAGAGCCCCTACAACGAGGTTCTCATGCACGGGTTCGCCAACGACGAGAACGGCCGGAAGATGTCGAAGTCCCTCGGCAACATCGTCACGCCCGAGGAGGCCATCGACCGGGCGGGGAGAGACCCCCTCCGCGCGTACCTCCTCAGCCACGACCAACAGGGGACCGACCTCTCGTTCGAGTGGGACGGCCTCGGCGACACGCAGTCGTCTCTCAACATCTTCTGGAACGTCTTCCGCTTCCCGCTTCCCTACATGGAGTTAGACGACTACGACCCCGCGGACGCCGACCTGTCTGCGGGTGACCTCTCGGTCGTCGACGAGTGGGTGCTGTCGCGCCTTCAGACCGTGAAAGCGGACGTCGAAGCGGCGTGGGACGACTACGAGGTCCACGACGCTCTCAACGCCGTCTTGGAGTTCGTCACGCAGGACGTCTCGCGCTTCTACGTGAAGGCCATCCGCGAACGGATGTGGGAGGAAGAGGACTCGGACTCGAAGCGCGGCGCGTACGCGACGCTCTCGACCGTGTTGCAGGAGACGGTGCGTCTCGTCGCTCCGTTCACTCCGTACCTCGCAGAGCGCATGTACCAGATACTCGACGGTCGAGAGACGACGGTTCACGCTCTCGACTACCCGACGGTCGACGAGGAGTGGCGCGACGAGGAACTCGAACGCCACATGGCCGTCCTCCGGGACGTCGAGGAGGCGGCAGCGAACGCCCGCCAACAGGGCGGTCGGAAACTCCGGTGGCCCGTCTCGCGCGTCGTCGTCGCCACCGAGGACGACGGGGTCAGAGAGGCGGTCGAAGCCCTCTCTGACCTCCTGACGGAACGGGTGAACGCCCGCGACCTGCAGGTGGTCGAGGCGTTCGACGAACTGGTCGAACACGCCGAACCGCAGATGGGCGTCATCGGCCCCGAGTTCGGCGCGGACGCCCAGAAGGTGATGGAAGCCGTCCGCGGCCTGCGTCGCGCGGAGGTCGAATCCGGCGTCGACGTCGACGGCGAGACGTACGACCTCACAGACGAGATGGTCGAGTACGTCGCGGAACCCCCGGAAGACGTCTCGGAAGCCGAGTTCGAAAACGGGGCGGTGTACGTCGATACCGCCCTCACCGAGGACATCGAAGCCGAGGGGTACGCCCGAGACGTCATCCGCCGCGTCCAAGAGATGCGAAAGCAACTCGACTTAGACGTCGAAGAGGAGATTCGGACGAGCATCGACGTGGCCGACGACAGAATCGCCGAACTCGTGGACCGTCACCGCGAGTACGTCGCCGAGGAGACGCGGACCGCGGAGTACGTCGCCGAGGACGACCAGATGGACCTCGTCGAAGAGTGGACCGTCGAGGGCGTCGCCGTCACCATCGGCATCGACCGACTCGAAACCGAACCGACCGCTCGGTAAGCGCCGCCGTTCGAGGCGGAGTCGCCCCCGATTTCCGCGACGCGCTGTTCACGTTACCTCACGAACATTTTTGTCGTCTTCTAGCATTCATAATCATGCACTATGAAGAAACTCATCAACGACCCGTCCGACTACGTCGACGAGATGTTGGACGGTATGGTGGCGGCGTACCCCGACAGAGTCCGGCGTCTCGACGGGACGAAGGTGTTGGTTCGCGCCGACGGTCCGGTAGAGGGGAAAGTCGCCGTCGTCTCCGGGGGCGGGAGCGGTCACGAACCGACGCACGCCGGATTCATCGGCGACGGGATGTTGGACGGCGCGGCGGCGGGCGAGGTGTTCACCTCGCCGACGGCGAACGAACTCGACGAGATGGTGCGGGCCGCCGACGCGGGCGAGGGCGTCCTCTGCGTGGTGAAAAACTACGAGGGCGACGTGATGAACTTCGACACGGCCGCGGAGATGGCAGAGATGGAGGACGTAGACGTCGCGCAGGTGGTCGTCAACGACGACGTGGCGGTCGAAGACTCCCTGTACACCTCCGGCCGTCGCGGCGTCGCGGGCACCATCTTCGTCCACAAAATCGCGGGCGCGAAGGCGGCGGAAGGCGGTAGCCTCGAAGAGGTCAGAGACGTCGCAGAGAAGGCCATCGACAACGTGCGGACGATGGGGATGGCTCTGACCTCGTGTATCACCCCCGAGAAGGGCGAGGAGACGTTCGACCTGGGCGACGACGAGATAGAACTCGGCATCGGCATCCACGGCGAACCCGGCACCGAACGGACAGACCACATGAGCGCAGACGAGGTGGCGGAACACCTCACGACGAACGTCCTCGACGACTTGGCGGTCGAAGACGGAGAGGAAGTCGTCGTCATGGTCAACGGCATGGGCGGAACGCCCCTCTCGGAACTGTTCATCGTCAACAAGAAAGTACAGGACGTGGTTTCGGACCGCGGACTCGACGTGTGGGACACGTGGGTCGGCGACTACATGACCTCCCTCGACATGGAGGGCTGTTCGATCACCGTCCTCCGCCTCGACGACGAACTGAAGGGCCTCCTCGAAGCCGACGTGGACACGCCCGCGCTGAAACGCTGAGCCGACCCGACTCGGCGGCACATCGACGGACGGCGTAGTTTCAAGCCGCCGGCGTTCGTCCTCGAACCTATGGCTGACGAATCCGTTCAACGCGAGGCGCTCGTCGCGGCCGTCGAAAACGTCGCGGCGCGAATCGAGGACGAGAAATCCTACCTGACGGAACTGGACTCCGCCATCGGCGACGCCGACCACGGTAACAACATGAACCGCGGGTTCCAGGCCGTCGCAGAGAAGACCGACGAGTTCGAGGAGATGTCGCCCGGCGACATCGTCAAGACGGTGGGAACGACCATCATCGGAAACGTCGGCGGCGCGGCGGGACCGCTCTACGGCGGGTCGCTCATGACCGCGAGTCAGGAACTCGAAGACGGAATTACGGCGGAGACGTCCGTGGCGTTCGCGGAGGCGTACTTAGAGAAGGTGAAAGACCGAGGCGACGCGCCCGTCGGCGCGAAGACGATGGTGGACGCACTCACGCCCGCGGTCCACACCTACAAGAAGTCCATCGAACACGACGACCTCTCGCCGTTGACGGCGTTCGCGAAGGCCGTAGACGCCGCCGAACGCGGCGTCGAGTTCACCGTCCCCATCAAGGCGATGAAGGGCCGCGCCTCGTTTCTCGGGTGGCGGTCCGTCGGCCACAGGGACCCGGGCGCGACGAGCACGCTCATCATCATGGAGGAGATTCTGAAGACCGCAGAGGAGTACCTCGACGGCGACGCCGACGCGCAAGCGGTCGCGGAGACGGTGCCCGACGAGACTCCCGAGGAGGAGCCATGATCGGACTCGTCGTCGTCTCGCACAGTTCGAAGGCCGCCGAGGGTATCCGCGACATCGCCGGCCAGATGGGCGGCGGCAAGGCACGAATCGAAGTCGCGGGCGGCGACGTGGACGGCGGCATCGGAACCGACCCGAACGCGATTCGGGAGGCCATAGAGTCGGCCGACGACGGCGACGGCGTCGTCGTCCTCGTCGATTTGGGAAGCGCCGTCATGAACGCGGAACTCGCGTTCGAGATGACCGACGTGGACGCGCAGATAGCCGACGCGCCCGTCTTGGAGGGCACGCTCAACGCCGCCGTCGAATCGACGAGCACGAAGGCGACGCTCGACTCGGTTATCTCCTCTGCGGAAGACGCCCGCGACTACCACAAGGTGGACTGAGACGGGTCGGCTCCGAGATTCCGGCTCTCACTCGCCGTCTTCGGGCGTCGTGAGGACCGCTTCGAGAGCGTCGAGTGCGTCTTCCGCGTCGTCGCCCTCGGCGGTGAGGACGACGTCGTCGCCGTGTCCCGCGCCGAGTCCCGTCACCGCGAGCATGCTCCGGGCGTCGACTCGGTCCCCGTCCGGGGGGCCGACCGTCACGTCCGCGTCGAACTCGTTTGCCGTCTCGACGAACTTCGAGGCCGGACGGGCGTGCAGGCCTGCTTCAGGGACGATGGTGACAGTTCGTTCCATAAAGGACGTTCCGAGTGGACGACTAAACGACTACCGATACGCACAAAATAGAGAGAAGAGGCCGTCCTCAGAGTCCGAGCGTCGGGACGTACGACGCACTCGGGAAGATGCCGACGGCGTACAGGACGAACACGAGGAACGACCCGAAGACGATAGCCGCCGCGGGCGGGTCCCAGTGGGTGTCCCCGTGCGCGTAGAAGACGCGCTGGAACAGTTCGCCGAACAGTCCCGATATCGTCCCTATCGCGCCCGCGGCCAAGAGGGCGACGAGAAGCGACCCCTCGCCGCCACCGCTGACCCCGAGGGCCGCGGCACTCCCCGTGATGGTCATGTGGTGGGTGACGGGGAACCGTTCGACGCCGAGGTTCAAGAACAGCAGCGACGCCGCGCTGATACCGAACGCGAGGAACGCGCTGCCCGTCGCCATCGCGATGTATCCGCCCATGAGACCGGCGACGAGGCTGATAACCGCGACGTTCCCCCACTCGTACTGCTGGGGAAGCCACGGTTCGACCGCCAGACGGTTCACCGCGCCGCCGTCGGTGGGCGTCTGACCTCCCTCCGTGACCGTCCCTCCTCCGGCGGGACGCATCTCTTCGCGTTCGAACGGCGTCATGTCGAGGATGCCGTCGCCGTGGACCGTCCCGATTATCGGATAGCCGAAGGCGACTCGGTGGAGGAGCGCAGAGAGCACGACGCCCATCGCGATCGAGTCGTACGGCAGGGCGAACGTGGCCGAAAGCACCGTCAGCCAGTAGCCGAGGATGCCGAACGCCCCCCCGACCGCGAGCACGTCGGGTTTCGTCCCGAGTGCGAAGGTGATGTCCTTTGCGTTGTGATAGTCGAAGCCAGACTGCATGTAGCCGCGTTTCGCGGCGTACGCGGCGGCGGCGGCGCCGCCGGCGAAACTGATGGCGGGCGAGAACGGCGCGCCGAACGCGACCGATCCCGTGATGGACCCGGCGTCGGCGTTCGCGATTGCGGCCGCTTCGCCCGCGATGACCATGAAGCCGGTGAAGACGAACGCCGGAAGCGCGCCGAGTGCGGCCCCGAACGCTCCGCCCGCGAAGGCGGCGATGAGCATGTCGATGGCCCAGAGTTCGGCGAGTGCCATGCTCACTCACCCCCGTCGCGCGCCCAGTCGAGAGACCGCTCGACGGCATCCGTCCAGCGACCGTAGCGCTGTTCGACGTCGCCCGGACTCTCGGGTTCGAACTCTCTGTCTATCTGCCAGTTGTCGCGGAGTTCGTCCGCCGTCTCCCAGTAGCCGACTGCGAGGCCCGCGGCGTACGCGGACCCGAGCGCCGTCGTCTCGTCGACGACGGGACGGACGATGTCGGTGCCGACGATGTTCGACTGAAGCTGACAGAGGAAGTTGTTCTTCACCGCACCGCCGTCGACGCGGAGGTCGGTGAGTTCGATGCCCGAATCGGACTCCATCGCCTCGGCCACGTCGCGCGTTTGGAACGCGATGGACTCCAGTGCGGCGCGGACGATATGCTCGCGCCGCGTGCCGCGCGTCATGCCGACGATGGTGCCGCGGGCGCGTTGGTCCCAGTGAGGCGCGCCGAGGCCGGTGAACGCCGGGACGAAGTAGACGCCGTCCGTCGAGTCCACAGAACGTGCGAGGTTCTCCGTCTCCGCGGCGTCCTCGATGAG